>CAMWTX010000014.1 GCA_947177315.1 uncultured Bacteroidales bacterium
CTGTTCGGTTTGGATAATTACATCTTCCTCAATATCCACTGCCGCTCTGTTGGCTACCTGGATTTGTTCCTGGTCGTAGGATTTCCACTCGAAAGCCACCAAAGTGATTACGAGCGCCAAGACCAAACCGAAAGTGCCGAACATCCCCTTCTGGCTTTCAAGGTCTGCTTTGGGAGATTTTTTAAGTTCCATATAGCACGCTGTTAAGTGGGTATTAAACCATCGTTTCCGTACCTATCAGGAAACGGAAGGCAAATGTAAGAAAAATTTCGGGATTGGAAAGACCGTTTTTATTCACCGAACACAACCGACAGAACCACATCGCCCACGATTTTGAGCGTGGAGGCCGAAATATGGTCCATATTGTCGTTACGGGTGTGCCAGTGCGGAAAGAATCCGCTTCCGGTGCGGTTGTCGTAGTGAATGATGTCGATGGTGGGGATGTTGGCGAGCTTGTTCACAAAAAGATGGTCGTCGATCAACGCCCCCGAAGCCCGGCTTTGGAAAATATTCCCGTACCCCGCCAAAGCCGCTTTTTCCCAAACCTTGCGCATGATGTCGGGCGCGTAGTACATCGAGGTGGCTTCCATCACAAAGCACGGATTTTCAGTACCCACCATATCCAGCAGGATGCCGAACATGGGGCGGTTTCCATAAGCAAGGTGTTCGCTCCAGTATTGCGAACCGAGACACCAGGCGTATTCATCGCCCTGGGCATGAGGCCGGTCGCTCGGTTTGCCCGAATCTTCCAGGTCGAACAGCACGATATCCACCCCCACGCGCGGCGTGTTCTGTTGCAGGATACGGGCTACCTCAAGCAATACCGCCACACCGCTCGCCCCGTCGTTCGCCCCGTCGATGGGCGTTTGGGCGGCCTTGGGGTCGGAATCCTGGTCGGCGTAGGGGCGCGAATCCCAATGGGCGCAGAGCAACAGCCGGTTGGTCTTTTCGGGAAAGAAAGAAGCGATGATATTGTATCCTTTGAGGCGAACCTTATCCCAACGCAGGCTCTCGAATTCCTGCACGCTTACCTGTGTGCCGCAGGCTTCCAGACAGGAACGCAGCCAATCCGCACAGGCTTTCTGAGCGTTTGAGTTGGGAATCCTCGGGCCGAAATCCGTTTGCGCCCGCACAAAAGCCAAAAGCGAATCGGCATGGCACACGGGAACGCTTGCCGTCTGCACTGGGGCAGGGGTGGTGGGAGCGGCCTTGCGTTGGCATCCCGTCCATAGCGCAAGCCCGAGCACAAGCGGCAGCAGGCCGCCGATACGGTATCTGAGTTGCATAACGCCCCGGGAATTTAGAACTGAGCCAAAAACCGGCGGTCGTTTTCAGAAAAGAGCCGCAGGTCGTTTACACGGTAGAGCAGGTTGGCGATGCGTTCCACCCCCATGCCGAAAGCGAATCCGCTGTAAGTGTGCGGGTCGATGCCGCAGTTTTCGAGCACGTTGGGATCCACCATGCCGCAGCCCAGGATTTCAACCCAGCCCGTGCCCTTGCACAGCTGGCATCCCTTTCCGCCGCAGATGGAGCAGGCGATATCCATTTCAGCCGAAGGTTCGGTAAAAGGAAAATAAGACGGGCGGAGGCGGATTTCGGTTTTCGAACCGAACATTTCCTTGGCGAAATACAGCAGCACCTCGCGCAAGTCGGCATAAGAAACGCCCTTATCCACATACAGCCCTTCCACCTGATGGAAAAAGCAATGGGCGCGCGCCGAAACCGCTTCGTTTCGATAAACCCTACCGGGGCAGAGCGTGCGGATGGGCAGCGGCTTTTCCTTCATGGTGCGTATCTGCACCGAAGAAGTGTGGGTGCGCAGCGCCACGTCGTTCAGGCCGTTCTTTTCCACAAAGAAAGTATCCTGCATATCGCGGGCGGGGTGTTCGGGCGCAAAGTTCAAGGCCGTGAACAGATGCCAGTCGTCTTCTATTTCCGGGCCGTCCGAAATATCGAATCCGATTTTGCCGAAAATGCGGTAAATCTCTTCGCGGATCAGCGAGAGCGGATGCCGGTGTCCCACCGTGTCTTCCACCGGGCGGCTCATATCGAAATCCGCCTGGCCGTTGTCGGCCTGTTGCGCCGATCCGAAGTCGTTCTTCGCCTGTTGGATTTTTTCCTGAACGGCGGTCTTGAGCTCGTTGAGCGCCTGGCCGATATTCTTTTTCATTTCGGGCTGGATCTTCTTGAACTCTTCAAAGAGCTCGTTCATCTCGCCCTTCTTGCCCAAAATGCGGATGCGGTACTTTTCGGATTCTTCCGCCGAAGCCAGCTTGATTTTGCGGGCTTCTTCCAGCAAACTGTCTATTCTTTCCTTGAGGCTCATGGAATGGATGTCCTTATTTTAATGTAACGGTCATGGGAATGTCTTCGAGCGGACGGTCGTTCGGGTCGGTGGCTTGTTGGGCAATGCGGTCTATGATGTCCAGGCCGTCGATTACCTCGCCGAAAACGGTGTATTCACCATCGAGAAAGGGCGTTCCGCCCACGGTGGTGTAGATTTGTTCATTTTCAGGGCTGATCTTTACACCCCGTTGACGCAGCATGTTGATTTCCTGCGGCGTGTAAACCCTTCCCTGCACCAAGTAGAATTGCGATGCCGAAGATTCCTTGGCAGGGTTCACGTTGTCGCCCAGACGGGCGGCCGAAAGAGCCCCTTTCTTATGAATCAGTCCGGGCACGAATTCCGCCGGAACCGTATAGCCCAAATCGCCCGAACCCAGCATCTGCCCCGGCTGGGCGTTCTTCGACTGCGGGTCGCCGCCCTGAATCATAAAGTTCTTGATGACCCGGTGAAACAGCGTGCCGTCGAATATCTGCGCCTTGGCCAACTTGATGAAGTTGTCGCGGTGCTGCGGAGTCTGGTTGTAGAGTTTAACGGTCATATCGCCGTAGGGCGTATGGATAACCGCAATCTGTTCGGTTTCTCCTGCCGGATAAGCGGAAGTTTGAGCTTGCATAGAGGTAAGGTTTAAAATAAAGGCAACCGTCAGGACGGCAGCCCGCAACAAGTATTTCATGGCTTTTACTGAATTTTTTAGCAAACAAAGGTAATGAAAGTTTTCCTTACACCGGGGTGGCCATCGTAAGCACCGATACCCGGGCATCGGGAATCTGCAGGATTTGGCGGGCGCAACTCTCCACGGTGGCGCCGGTGGTGAACACATCGTCTATGATTAAGAAGTGCTTGCCCTCAAAACGCGCTTCCCGTCGCGCGGCATCACACAGGCAGAAAGCCGTTTTTACATTTTCCCAGCGCGATACCCGGTTCTTGCGCGTCTGGCTCTCCGAACCGTGCCGCTTTTCCAGCAAATCCTTCTCGATTCCGGCTTCCGGAAAAAATTCCCTGAAACCCTCGGCAATGCGGAGGCTTTGGTTGTAACCCCGTTTTTTTTCCTTGCGAGGGTGCATGGGAACCGGCACGATATAGTCGGGCGGCAGGAAACAGGAAGATCCGCGCAGCCGCTCCCCGGCGATCCGACCCAGAAAAACGCCTATCTCCGGGCGGTGGTTGTATTTGAGTTCATGCAGCAGATGCTGTATGATGCCCTTTTTCTTAAAGTCGAACACCGCCCCGGCAAACAGCACCGGCACCCGTCCGGCAATATTGGCAAATACAGGATTGCAAGGCGAATCCTCGTTTCCTATATAAGGAAGCTGCCCGATACAATCGGCGCACAGCAGGCCTTCGCCCGCCATGAGTTCTCTGCCGCAGCCTATGCAGCAGGCCGGGTAGAAGAAAGCGAGCAGGCTTTTGAATAGTGTTCCGAACATGGGGCGGGGTGTTTGCAACTTGGCAAAAATAGTCTAACTTTGCTCGTCTGTGTGTTAAAAAAAACTTAAAAAACACAGCGCATACGTTAAAATTTAATAAAGATGGCATCCACCCAAAAGAAGAACAGAGTCCTGTACATTATTATCATTGTGTTGGCGGCAGCCTTGGTGTATATGTTCATTCGTAGCCAAAAGGCCGTGAATGACCGCAATGAAAGCTTTACCCGTGGCGTTGAGCTCAAAGGGGAGTTAGACAAGGTGATGGACGAATACACCACCATCAAGATGGAAAATCAGGATTTGTCGGCGCAGATGTCCGAAAAAGACAGCATTATCCTTGCCAACCGTGCCGAAATAGAAAAACTTATCGCCACCCAGGCCGACTACAATAAAATCCGCCGCAAACTCGAACTGTTGCGCAAGATTACCCAAGACTACGTGGCCCGTATCGACTCGCTGGTGGTGGTGAACCGCGAACTGACGGAAGAAAACACCCAGCTGGCCGAAACGGTTACCCAGGTCAAGGCGCAGAACAACCGTCTGGAAGCCGACAAAGCCCAGCTTCAGGAAAAGATAACGGTGGCTTCCGCACTCAAGGCCTACGATTTGCAGGCCTTTACGGTGCGCATGCGTGCCGACGGCAAAGAAAAGCCCACCGACCGCGCCGCCCGTGTAACGCGCATCAACCTGCAGTTCACCATTGGCGAAAACAAAGTGGTGGAACCCGGCATCAAAACCATTTACGCCCGCATTTCGCGTCCCGACGGGCAGGTGATGTCTTTGGGAACAGACGACCTCTATTCGTTTGAACTCAACGGCAAGACCCTCCAATACACCCTCAAGCAGGAAATCGACTACCGCAACGTGGCCCAAGACGTAAAGATGTTCTGGGACCGCAAGGATATTTCGACTCCCGCCATGGCAGGCACCTACGAAGTGATGCTGTATGCCGAAGGCGTTGAGATAGGCCGCGGTTCGTTCATGATTCGCGAATAAGCCCTATGTTCTGCGGGGTAGATATAGGCGGAACCAACGCCAAGGTGGGCCTGGTGGATGAAGCCGGACATCTGGTGGACCACGACACGGTAAAGACGGGTCTTTATAAGTCGCCTGCCGATTTGGTGCTAACCTTGGCCTATACCATTCTGCGTTTGGCCAAAGTGAACCGCGCCAAGATAGAAGGCATAGGCGTTTGCTGCCCCAACGCCTGCGCCATAGACGGCACGGTGGCCAATGCCGCCAACCTGAATTTCAAGGAAAGATTTTCGCTTACCGAACTCTTCGGAACGTATTTCCCCGACACACCCGTAGCGGTGGACAACGATGCCAACGCCGCCACCTTGGGCGAACAGTGCTACGGAAAAGCCAAAGACCTCCAAGACTTTCTTTTTGTAACCTTGGGCACAGGGGTGGGCGGCGGCGTGGTCTGCAACGGAAAGTTGGTTTACGGGCTCAACGCCATGGCCGGAGAAATAGGGCACATCATCGTGGAACCCGAAGGCAGAGCCTGCGGCTGCGGACGGAAGGGCTGCATCGAACGCTATGTGGCGGCTCCCGGAGCAGTGGATACCTATCTGGAAATCTGCCGGGAGAACCAAATCGAACCCCGGGCCGACAACTACCGCGCCTTGGCAGACTTGGCCTGTGCAGGAAATCCCCAGGCTTTGCAGACTTACCGGAATATGGGGCGGTATTTAGGCCGTTTTCTGGCCAACCTCGCCTGCGTTACCGCGCCTACGCATATCTTTCTGTTCGGCGGTGTTACCAAAGTAGGCGATATATTGCTCGAACCCACGCGCCGCGCGTTCTACGAAAACCTTCTTTTCTGCTATCAGGACCGCATCAAGATAGAGTTGTCGGGTTTGATGGATTCCAAAGCGGATGCCGCCATTCTGGGCGCGGCAGCCTTGGCAAAAGCCCGTAAATAATTTTTTTTCTTTCTGTAAACCATATCCTTGTAGGATTTTTGGTAGGTGTTGCTTCGATAAAATCCAAAAAATGGGTTTTATAAGAAAAAGCCCATGAATACCGAAAAAGCCCCCTGCATCCCGTATGCCTTCCGCAAAAGGAAAACCGATTACCGTATGGGCATGGCCGGCGAAGTGCTGGCATCAGCCTACCTGCGGCTCAAAGGCTACGAACTGCTGTGTTCCAACTATCGTTTTGCCCACCGCGAGATAGACCTTATCATGCGCCACGACCATCAGCTGGTGTTTGTGGAAGTAAAGACCCGCGCCCCGGACAGCCTTGTGTGCGCGCCCGCCACGGTGGATTTCCGCAAACAGATGTTTCTCTATACGGCGGCCTCCCGCTATGTTCAAGAAAACCACTGCACGGAAAACATCCGCTTCGATATCGTATGGGTGGAACGCCAAGGCACTTCCTGCCGCGTGGTGGAACATATCCAGAATGCCTTTTCGCCGTTTGGGGGATAAAGATTGCTTTTTGAGGTGGCAGTGGAGTGTAATAGAAAAGGCAGGCAATCTCGGTCTTAAAGCAGGCTGGCCATATAAACGGGCAGGCAGATAAGGTCTTTCTCTTTGCGGAGGTCTTTGGTGGATAGCAGAAAACGCCGATGGATGCGGGATGCGTACTTTTGTTGAAACATATCGAGCGATTTATGGGTTTTATAGCCCGAAGACTTAACTTCTATCGGGCATATCTTGTCTTTGTAGCCTACCAAAAAATCTATCTCGTAAGTGCGAGGCTCGGCTGTTTCTGACGCTTTTTCTTTAAAAGTATGGTAGTATAGGGCGTTTCCGGCACTTTGAAGCATCTGCGCCACCACATTCTCAAAAATGTAACCCAAGTCCGCCGGCAGTTTGTCGGAGAGCAACTTGCGGTAGATCTCGTTGTCGGTATAGGATTTATCCATAAATGCCAAGGTGATGAACAATCCGGTATCGGCAAGATACATCTTGAAATGGTCGTAATGGGTATGGAGCGCAAGGCCCACCGAAGGATCGTTGGCATGGAACGCGAAATTCACGGTCTTAGACTCCCGGAGGTCTGTAAAAATCTCGTCCAATCGGGAAGGGCGAGAGTTCGGTATAACGCTTCCCACTTGATACCGCAACTTGCCGCGCGATAATTCGGCCGGAATGGAGTTGAAGATGGTGCTTGCACGCCCTTTTTCATCCATTTTACGTAAATCTTCGTTGTAAAGCGCTATGATACCCCGCTTGGCTTCATCCACCGAGGTAAAATCATGGTGTTTGAGATAGGCTGCCACCGCCTGCGGCATCCCTCCCACCAACATATACAGCCTGAATTCACGCATCAGTAAGCGGTGCATGGACTCGCCCGCGGGAGTAAGCGTATCGTACATCTGCCTAATGAAATCGTAGGTTTGAGCCTTGTCCTGCGTCCAGAGGAACTCTTCAAAATCAAGCGGATACATATTGATTCGGTGTTCCTCGCTGGGTATCAGAATATCCTTGACATTCTTTTTGATAGAGAGGAGAGAACCTGTTTCTATATAGTCGTACCGCCCGTCTTTTACCAGATACTTGATAGCCTGGCGTGCTTTGGGGTAGAGTTGGATTTCGTCGAAGATGATAACGGACTTTCCCGGTTTGAGCGTTTTTCCAAAGTACGACTGTAACCGAACAAAGAAGTAATCTAAGCGGGAAACATGGTTAAACAATTCTAAGGTTTCGGCATCTGCTTGTGCAAAATCTATAAGGATGTAGTCTTGATATTCGTTTTTGGCAAACGTTTCGGCGATGGTTGATTTTCCGATACGGCGAGCCCCTTCAATCAAAAGGGCGGTTTTTGTTCCCTGACGTTGTTTCCATGCCAGCATTTCGGCATAGATTTTTCGCTTAAAAACGACACTACTCATATCTAACTGAATTTGAGTGCAAATTTAGTAAAAGTGTACGTCTCGACAAAATTTTTTACCCAAAAAATGTACGTCTCAACGAAATCTTTTAACTCAAAAATGTACGTCTCAGCGAAATTTTTTACTCCAAAAATGTACGTCTCGGCGAAATGTTGAGAGAAGATAGATTGCCATAGGGGGTAAAATGGATGAATCTTGAAGGCTTTTTTCAAAACCGCCCCACGGCTATTTCAAACGTTGTTTTTGTCTAAATCGAATTTATTATTATTTTTGCGGTCCGTTTCGTCGGAAAGGTCGTCGGTTTGGTAGTCAATGGCCTTGGACGGTCACAAAACGGATATGGGAGGCGGTGTGGCAACCGTCAAGCATATAAGCATGTCCGGCATCATGCCTTTGCCACGGCAGGGGCATGGGTCGGACAAATTTACACAAGCCGCGTGGCTTCTTGCAGCAAGGAGAGGCGGGGCAGGAATTGAAGCGACAGATTAATAAACAAAATAAAGAAAAACCCTTAATAATAACAATCAAAATTTTTAAACATGAAGAAATTGCTTTATTCAGGCTTGACAGCCTTGATGATGCTCTTCGCCATGGTTGGAGTTGTGAGAGCACAAGGTGAAGAGGGCGGTGGCGAAACCCCCGCAACGGTGCCGGCGCCGAGCTTCGCGAACGTTGGCACGGTTTCGGTCGGTGATGCCTTGCAAATCAACTGGCCCACCACCGGTTTGGAGAACTATTATGATTACCGTTTTATTCTCTATGTTGAGAATGACGAAGCTACGGAACTGAAGTGGGATGGTACGATGCGGGAACTTCAGAGCGCACTATACGCATCTCAAACTCAACCCGGTATTGGCGGTTGGGGTCTCTTGGCTGAAGGTGACGACGAGGATCCTGTGACACCTGCTTTCAAGATAGCGCTCTATGATGCGGATGAAGAAGAATGGCTGCCGGCCGTTTCGCTTTCCGAGACCGGTACGGTCAAGGTCCGCGCCCGTCTGGCGGTAGCAGCGAACATGAACGCAACGGTTGAGCTTTCCGACGAGTTCGACGCCACCTATACGGTTACGGGAAAGGTACTTACCGTTCCTACATTCTATATAGACAACGTGGCCGTGAACGGCAGTACGATGGAAGTGGAGAGCGGCGCTACGTTGACTTTCAAGAATGGTTATGAAGAGAGAGAGGACGCCCAGTATTATTCGATACTTTACGTTGTCGATGGTACGGATGCGGATTTCGAAGGCTTGACGATGGAAACTATGTTTAACGGGACGGTACAAGTTTATCAGAACGAAGACGACGCGATTACGATTGACAATGCGCAGACGATAAAGGCGGCTACGGCTCAGGCGTCTATGGACGGGTCGGTTACCCTCTCGGAAATCGTAACGGTGGCCTTCACGATTGCCGGAACCACTCCCGAGCCTCCCGTAGCGGAAAAGGTGGCTGCTCCTACCTTTGATCCTGTTGCCGGTGAAGTTGCCGCCAACGCGACGGTAACCATCGCCACGACCACGCAGGATGCCACGGTTTATTACAGAAAAGGTGAAACCGGAGAATATGCCGCATACACCGCTCCCGTAGCCATTACCGAAGCCTGCACCTTGTATGCTTTTGCTACGAAAGCGGATATGACCAATTCGGATACCGTTTCCGCCGCCTACACGATTGCCGTTATTCCCACACTTCCTGCCGATGAAGAAGATGCTCCCGTTCTTACCTTTACGCCGGCCAATACCGACAGCGTGGACAACAACACCGAAATCCTGATTTCGGGAGCCGACGGCTATAGTGTGGAATACGCCACCTATGAATCCGTTTCGGCGGCTCTGAATGGTGCCATGTGGGATTTGAACGTGTATGGCGCAGAAGGATATCCCATGGTTACGGCCGAAGAACCGATCCTGAAGGTATCTCTGACCAATAGAACCACCATGGCCGAGTATGAATATTACAGAGCCTACATGGTGCGTGCGGCCAGCGATGTTCCCATGCCGCAAATCGTGTCGGAAGACGTTATGGCTGCGGAAGTTGGTCTGTATTCGAAAGGCGGAAAAGTGAAGATCATGGCCGATGAAGTGGATGCCATCTGGTACACCACCGACGGCAGCAAACCTGCCATCGACGGTGCCACCTCCACCAAGATCGATAAGGTGGATGAATCCGGTGCTGTGGGCGACTATATCCTTAATTCCTCTGTCAACATCAAGGCCATCGCGGTCAAGGACGGCAAGGCTTCGGATGTGGCCTCGGCTCACTTCAAACTTTACGAAGACGCCACCACCATCGTTTCGCTGACCCGTGGCATGAGTCCGCTGGACAGCATTGTGGGCAAGAACTCGCCCATCACCGTAGCTTTCGCGTGCGAAGAAGCTCCTTCCTTGTCCTATATGTTCCCCTACACGGTATATTACACGACCGACGGAACGACAGAACCCGATAAGGATGCCTACACCGAAGGCGGGGCCATCAAGAAATCGGAAAGCCCGATGGGCGAATGGGGGCCCGAAGGCAATCCTTCGATCCTGATCGCCAACGAAAGCGCCACGACGGTAAAGGCGAAGGTTTACATGCACGTAGGGGGTGAAGAAATGGACATGCCCGAACTCGACGAATGGATTGTTTCGCAGACGGTCAGCGTGACCATCGACAGCATCGTGTATGGTCTTGCCGATCCCGAATTCACGGTTGCAGGCGGAGAAGTACGCATGGGCGATACGATCCGTATCAAGAACCTGAATCCGGCTCCGGAGGTAAATGAAGATGAAGAAGAAAGTTCACAACCGTCACAGATCTTTTTCAGCGTGAACGGTCCGCTTCCTTCTTCCGATATGACTGTGTTAGACCCCACGGTTGTTTACAGCACAAGCGATGAAGAAGTGGAAGATGTTGTGATCGTTATCAAGGAAGACGAAGAAGGCACGTATGCCTATATTCCTTCCAACGAAAAGTATTATGACGGAAGCGACAAGATTTACTTCGAAGGCGAGTTGAAGATTCAGGCCATCTGCTATGATGGGGTAGATTATGGTGTCGGTATGTGGGGCTTGCCGGGTAGGTTGGAATACGGTTCCAACTTTGTGGAAGCGACCTACATGGTAGAAAAAGACTTCCCGATGCCTGTCATCACGCCTAACGGCGGAGAATTGGCTAAGGATGCAGAAATAACGATTACCGCCGGCGAAGGACTGGACATCTATTATACCGTTAACGACAGCCTGCCCGAAGTTGGCAAGGAATACACGAAGAAGTACGAATCTCCCATCAAGATGGCGGAAAGCATGACCCTCAAGGCGATGGCTTACAAGGCCGGAGCAGAAGGCGAGCGTGACTCCGTTTCGAACGTGGCGGTGGCCGAATTCAGACTGCAGGCCACGCTGAGCTTCAATCCGGCAAGCGGATCGACGGTAGAAGAAGGCACGAAAGTAGCCATCACCGCATCGGACAACGACGTGGATATCTTCTATATGATGTTCGAATCGGAAGAAGCCGCGAAGGCCGCCGAATGGAATCAGGAAGAAGCCGAATTGTACACGGGCGAAATGCAGCCGGTACTAAGCAAGAAGTACAACACGATCAAGGCCGCCTATGCCCGTCAGAACGCGGAGGCTATCGTGGATGTGTATTTCTATGCGACCTACACCGTTACGGAACGTCCGGCCATCGAACTGACGTTCAACCCGGCCAGCGGCGCCGAAGTGGCCGACAGCACGAAGGTGACGATCACGACCTCGAGAGAACTTGTAGGCGAAGAACAGATTCTGTTCGCGATGTTTGCCAGCAAGACGGAAGCCGAAAACTGTTCCGATGAAGATATCATGAATATCGTTAAGGTTTACGGTACTCCCGATCCGGAAGACGAAACAATCGGTTACCCGATGATCACCAAAGCCGCTCCGGTGCTCAAAGCCGGTTATATCAAGGGCGAAGATGAAGAAGGGAACTGGATTTTCAGCTGGACCATCGCCGAATACAAGGTGAAGGAACAACAGCAGGGAGGCGACTCCACGGCCGTGGAAGGCAAGGAACTGGCCGGTGTAAGCATCTATCCCAACCCGACGGACGGCGAGTTCAGCGTAGTGGCACCCGCCAACGCGAACGTTGAAATCTTCAACGCGGCCGGTGTGCTGGTAAAACGCATGACGGTAGCCGAAGGCAATGTTCAGGTACGTCTGAACAACAGCGGCATCTACTTTGTACGTGTACGCGCCAACGGACAGATGGCCGTTAAGAAAGTGGTTATCCGCTAACGGAAGCCTGAATAAGCCTCGCTTGAAGTGAGGTTTTAATAAGAAAGGTCGTGCCTTGGGCACGGCCTTTCTTGTTTTATAACGCTTGTATCCCTATCTTTGCAAACTTATTTTCTTAATTCACAAATAACTGAAATGGTAATGAGAAAGTGGAGCTTTCCCGTGCTTGCCTTAGGGTTGGCGGTTTTGTTCGGGTCGTGCCTGAGGCAGGAGGATTTCAACAGGGATATGTTTGCCGATTCGGGGGTCAACTACGATATAGCGATACCGCTCACGGATACCAAGTTAACGATGGAGAACCTGATTGACTTGAAGGGTGGTCTTTTTGTTCCCGATGACACCAGCCTGTTGCATATCATCTATGCCATGGAGCCTGTCAAGGAGAATTTGATAGAGGAAATCACTTTGGGGCAGGCATCCCCTTTTGTGCTTTCGACGGCGGATATTCCGTATATGTGTTTGAAAGATACGGTGATAAAAGTTCCTTTTGACGATACGATATATTTCGATTTAAAAGGCTTGAACGCCACCGTGCAGACGCTCCATTTTACCACCGCCCAGATGGTGATGCGGGCTCAGAACAGTTTCCTTTTCCCGATGGAGTTGGAAATGCGCCTTGAAAACGTAAAGGAAAAAGACGGGCAGCCGGTGGTTTGCCGGTATCAGAGGCCGGCTTCCAGTCAAGGGGATACAACCATCAACCTGTTGGATATAAGGGTGGAAATGCCGGAAATGCAAACCCCGTTTATCGTGATGAAAGGAACGGCCACCGTGAATGTTCGGCGTGTGGAGGGAGACAGCAATTTCTACTCGGGTTCGCTCTATATATCTTCCAATCTCCGCCAAATGGACTTTTGGCGTGCCGACGGTTATTTCGAAACGCTTTCCTATACGCTTAAAAACGAAATGTCGATTGAGGGTTTGGGATTGGAACGCATGAAGAATATCAGTTTTGACGAAGCCCATATCGTTGCCGATTTAAAGGTGAACGGCGTGAGCGCGCCTTTGCGCCTTAACAAGACACAGGTACTCATACATAACCTGGACGGCGATGTAACGGAAGTGCCGCTGCTTCCCGAAAATTACATGGTGGCGGTTCCGGCCTTCGACGCCAATCCGCTCGAAAAGGACAGCAAGGAATCGATGGAAGTGGCCGATATGTTGATCGACAGGCCTCAAAAGATAACCTATCAGATTGACGGAACGCTCAATCCCGACAATGACGAATCGCAGATGCAGGCCATGCAGAAAGGCGGCTTTCTGTCGGTGGGCCTCACTTGCGACGTGCCTTTGCATTTCTCCGCCGACCGTTACGCTTTGTGCGACACTTTGGAGGTTTCTTTGGACGATTTGAACGGGAACACGGAACTGCGCTATTTCGATGTGAAGTCGATTGTAAAGAACGCTTTTCCATTGGATGTGGTCTTTTCACTCCACTTTCTGGATGCCGATTATAGACCCTTGTTTTCGCTTTTCCACGATGATTTGGTGGCCGGCGGAAAAATCGGTCCGGCTCCGGGGCTTCATGTAATAGAACCTACCATTGTAAACTTTGAGGATATATTGGATTTGGGCGAAATGGCGCTTGCCCGGCAGATGCACTATGTGGTGGTGGATGCCAGGATAAGCACCACCGACCAGCAGAAGGTAAAGGTTTATGTGGATGGCGAGAAAGAAGGCTATGTGAATGCCAAGGTGGGAATACGGATTAAGTTTAAGCAGAAAGGACTGTTGGATTTTTAGGTTATGAAAGCAAGAATCGTAATAATACTGTGTGCGTTTTTTGGGATTTTCCCTTATTGGGCAAAGGCGCAGAACGGCAATTTCTATTTCAACGAAGTGCAGGTTCAGCGCAACAATCTCAATCCGGCTTTTGTTACACCCTATAGCCTGTCGGTGGGGATTCCCGGCGTTTCGGGAATCAATGCCCGTATCGAGAATAATTTCTGTTCTTGGGATGCGCTTGTGGTGCGCGGCGCCGACGACAGCCTGCGCATAGACCTGCCCCGTCTGTTGGGCAGGGCCAACCGCCGTTCCCGTATCGCCCTCAATATCGACGAGGAAATATTCCGTGTGGGCTGGCGGCATGAACGTAACAATTTTACGGTGGGGCTTTCTTTCCATGCCGATATGCAGATGGTTTTGGGCAAGGAAACCCTTTCATTCCTGTTTCAAGGCCCCGGTGCCCATATAGGCAACAACGAGTTGCCAGGCAACCGTTTCGACTTTAACAGCTACGCCTATCTTTATTTCGGCTATTCGCGGCTCATCAACAGGCATCTTACCGTGGGCGGCCGTTTCAAGTTGCTGCACGGCCTGTATAATTTCCACACCAAAGACCTCAAGTTGGGTTTCAATATCCTCAACGAAGACATGTCGAATCCCGATCAGGTGCCCTATCAGTACGAACTGCACATGAACGGTTCTTTCCGTACCAATCTGCCGATCTACCACACACAACAGGGATATTCGATGGGTGGCCTGTCTTTCCAGCCTTTCCGCAATATGGGAGCCGCGCTCGATTTGGGAATGACCTATCATTTTGACAATGGCCTGGATGTTTCGGCTTCTATCCTCGATTTTGGGCTTATCGCATGGAGCGATGCCAATGCCGCCGAGTTCAAAGCCGCCAAAAGCGTAACGGATTTTAAGGGTATCGATATCACCAAGCTTCGTGAAACTTCGGCGATAGGCGTTGTAACGGATATGTTGCATGAACTTTGGGATACGCTCGGGCCCAGAAAGAACGACAGCGTGAGCGGCGATTATGTGCGTATGCTGCCGGCGAGCATCAATATCGGGCTTTCCTACACGCTTTTGGATATGCACCGTTTCGGTGTGCTTTTGCGCGGCCAGTTCTACAATAAGTATTTTGCTCCTGAGCTGGCGGTCTCTTATACGATTATGCCTTGCAAGAACTTCGCCATGAGCGTAAGCAACACCTTTTGCAGCGGCAATATCCTCAATTTGGGCTTGTCGCTGGCGGTCAACGCCGGGCCGGTGCAACTGCATATCGGCGTTGACAGGCTCAATTCGTTCAATGTGGCCAAGATGCGCACGGCAAGCGTAACTTTCGGGCTGAACCTCGTGTTCGGAAAATCAACCTACGATTGGTACACGGGAGATGTTGACCATGACACCTATGGAGAATAATCCGGTGGAAAACGCTGCGGCTTTGCAGGGGATGGGGCTTATCGGGCGTTTCTTTCCCTCCTTGACGCCTTGGCAGAAAGAGCGTTATGAACGGATGTTTCCGCTCTATCAGGAATGGAACGCGAGGATAAACGTTATCTCGCGCAAGGATATCGACAACCTTTACCTGCATCATGTGCTGCACAGCCTTGCCATTGCCGAGCTGGTGCGTTTCGAGCCGGGCAGCTGCGTGCTCGACGTGGGCACGGGCGGCGGTTTTCCGGGCATCCCGTTGGCGGTGATGTTTCCGCAGACGCAGTTTCTTCTGGTGGATTCCATCGGCAAGAAAATCAAAGTGGTGCAGGCGGTGGCGGATGCCTTGGAGTTGAAGAACGTGCACACGCAGGTGTGCCGCGCCGAAACCTTGCGCGGTTCTTACGATTTTGTACTGAGCCGTGCCGTTACCCGTCTTCCCGAGTTTTACGGCTGGGTGCAGCGGTTGGTGTCTGAAAAGCAGAATCATGCGCTGCCCAACGGCATCCTGTATCTCAAAGGGGGCGACTTGCAGGAAGAAATCAAGCCTTTCGGCCGCCGGGTAACGCAATACGAACTGCCGGTGCTGTTCGGCCTGAACCCGCACGATGCCGAAACCGCGCCCATCTATGAATTTTTTGAAACCAAAAAACTGATACATCTTGTTTTCTGAAATCGTACATTTCGACCAGCAGATTACGGTGGCCGTAAACCAATGCCATGCGCCTTGGGCAGACGTGTTCATGCATACCATCAGCAATACTTCCACATGGATTCCCTTTTATCTTATCC
>CAMWTX010000015.1 GCA_947177315.1 uncultured Bacteroidales bacterium
ATCTTGCCGTTGTAATAGCGGTGGTCGGGCGAGGAATCGTTCTTGACGAACATTACCTGCGCCCCCGGCTTAAAGCGCAAGGCCGCCGCCGTGGGAAACGAAGATTCGGGAAAATTGCCGTTTATCTGTGCCTCGTAAACCTGTTCCTTTTCGGGCAATGCCGCCAGGCTGTCTTCGTTGATGCGGTCGCTCTGGTAGTTGTGCGTGGTAAGCGTGATGTAACCGTCTTTTTCGGGGGGCGTGAAACCGGGAACATAGCGTGAATGGAGCAGGTCGAGCACGTTCTGGTCGATGTTCCGCGTGCGTATCTTCTCCAACAGTCCGATAAAGGATATATCGTTCTGACGGTAGATTTTCTGCAGTTCGACACAGGAGAATCCCACGCTCTTGAGGGCTTCGCTCTCAAAGAAGTACGGCGAGGCGTAGTAGTCTTTCATCTGCTCCCATTCCTCGTCTTTGACAATGGGGGCAAGTTGCTGCAGGTCGCCTATCATAAGCAACTGCACGCCCCCGAAAGGGCGGTGGTCGTTGCGGTAGCGTTTGAGGATGCCGCTCACCTCATCCAGAATATCGGCCCGGAGCATGCTCACCTCATCGATCACCATCAGGTCTATGCTGCGCATCAGGTTTATCTTTTCCTTGCCGATGCGGAACTTGTTCTTGCGGCTGTAACCGGGCAGGTATAAACCGAAAGGCAACTGAAAAAAGGAATGGAGCGTGCTGCCGCCGGCATTGATGGCGGCGATGCCGGTGGGGGCGAGCACTACCATGCGCTTTGCCCCGCGCCGCACCAGTTCTTTGAGAAAGGTTGTCTTTCCGGTGCCCGCCCTGCCGGTAAGGAAAAGATTCCTGTCGGTCTCTTCCACCATTTCCATCGCAAAAGCGAACTCCGGATTCATTTCGGTTTTCATTCCGCTCATTTTGAATTGCGCCGTGCCCCAAAATTAAGCGTTTTTTGACAAGCCGCACAAAAGACGCTAATACTCCACCTCGCAGGCCGCCGAATATTCCGACCAAAGCCCGTCGGCATATTCATACTGGATTACATAGGCGTAGGCCGTGTTCATCCTTACCGAAACATCGGTGTAGTAGCCTTGGGCCGCCGTTGGGGCATCCAAGGTGGCCAGCAGCCGCAGTTTGTCGTTTTCGGCACGGCGATAGACGAACATCCGTGCCAGCGGTTTGCCGCTCTTTTCTTTCCATTGCAGTTGTATGTAACGGTTGTCGGCATCCACCACGGCAAAAGGCGTGGCAGGCTTGAGGCTGGGCGTGTATTCCGCCGTGTAGTCGAAAGGAGCGTTCACCGTATCGTGATGCCGGTCGGAACCATAGGCCACGATGTTGAAAGTATATCGCGTGGCATAGGCACGTTGGGGAAACCTGAACGTAAACGAGGAAGTTTCGGGAAGCGCGCCATGCTCCTTGAAGGGAAAATCCTTGAGAAGAAACCACGAAGAAGAATCGCAGCGGTAGTAAAGCGCATGGCCGCACAGGTTGGAGGTCTGACTGTTGTACCACATCAATTCCACCTTATCGTCCTCCACGCGGCTCTTGCCCGAAAAAACAGCGGGAGCGGGCTTGTCGGGCAACAGATTCCTTACCGCCAGCAAGGCGCTCGGAGCGGAAAGGTTGCCGCTCTGGTCGAGGGCGCGCACCGAATAGTAGAAACTTTGCAGGGTGTTGAGCGAAACGGTATCGAAAAACACCGTGTCGGTAAGAGTGCAGGCGGTTACCTGCACCGGCTCGGAGTTCCTGTCTGTCTGGCGGAACACCCGGTAGCCTTCCACATCGGCATCCGGAGAGGGTTTCCAACGGATACAGGCAATACCCGCGCTGTCTATCGTATAGGAAAGCCCCGTGGGAGGAAGCGGCGGCAGGCTGTCTATCTTCCAGTGGAAAAAGGAGCGCGAAAGGGTGCTTTGGCCGTTCTCCCCTACCGTCTTGACGTAGAAATAAGAAGAAACGCCCAGTTTATCGGGGTTTACCGCCAGACGGCGCGTTTTGGGCGGCAGGTTGGCGGCCAGCAAGGTATTTTGGCCCTCTTCCCCATCGGGAACGGTGCTTACATAAACCGCAAAAGCTTTTACCGAAGCCATGTTTTCTTCCGGATAAGACCAAAAAACATATCTCTTGCCCTGTTCATCGTTCGTTACCGAATCGATCTGCGCCACGGCAAGCGGCATCGCGCCGCTCTTTCCCAAACGGCCCTGCGCCACCAAAAATTCTTCGCCGAACAAATCCAGGCCCAGCACACGGTAGGCATACCGGGTTTCGGAATCAGGCAGGCTGTCGGCATACCGCATCCGGTGCGATAAGTTGTCTTGCAATACGCTGAGCGGCGTTTGGTTAAGGCGCACATACCGCCGCGGCTCGTTTTTGCGGGTTTCGGCGGCGCGTTCCACATAATAGCCCACGCTTTGCTTCTCGGCAAAACGCACGTCCCATTCCAACGTGGCGGAAAGATAAGCGTATTCCATCTGTATTTCCTGCACGGGCGGACGCAAGGCACCGCGTTCAAGACGGGTAAAATACAACGCGGTGTCGGAGGCCGCGCCCCCGGCGGTATCGTTGATGCCGTTTACATAAAGGCGGTAGAGATAGTAATGCCCTTTCCGCACCGCCGTATCTACGTAGCCCGTCTTGCCCAGGCAGGCCACGGCAAAAGAGCGGTCGTAGGCAAGGTTGGCCAAGGCAAAGCGGAGTTGTTTCCTTTCCATTTCCTTGGAAATGCTTTCCCAAGGCGACAAGGCGATGCCGCCCATCGACAAGGCCAGTTCGGGATTATACACGGCTTCTCCCAGCACGGCGGCATACCTGTCGTGCTCGGCCATAGCGGAGACAAGCGCCGTATCCGTCTGCAGAAAAGGCTCGATGGCGATGATCTGCCGCACCGGGGCATAGGCCTGGCCTTGGCGTGCGGCAAGCCCCATGGCGAGAGTATCGAAATCGTAGCGTTCCAAAGTCCAGCCGTGTTGCAAGGAAAGCTGCCACACTTCGGGAGTAGAAGCCGCCCAACGCAAGCATACGCCATTCCCGTTGACCTTGCCCGTAAGATATACCGAAGCCGAATCGGAAACCTGCGCCCGAAGAGCCGAAACGCCCAAGATCAGCAAGCCCGTCAGAATACACAAAAAAGCCTTCACCCCCGCTCCCAAGCCGCGCCAACCATTGCGCGGCGCGGCTGTCTTACCATTAAACAAACCTGTTTTCATCTTACTCTGATTTTTCATCTTATACGTTAATTGAATCTTTATTTATTCCACTTTGTTGTCGAACACCATCCGTTGGGTCGAAGTGCGCGTGCCGTCGGGCAACACATAGTGCAGTTCCACGGGATACTGACCCTTCTTAATCGGCACAAAATGCTTGTTGAGCCACTGGTAATAGTAGGGCAAGGCCAGCACCCCGGCATTCGCCACCCCGATAAGCACCTTGTCGAAGTCTTCCTTGTACTGCAAGGGCTGGCAATAAATCCAGGGAAAACGCACATTCTCTTTTTCCTCATACAGCACCGAGGGATAGACCGCCCAGTCGGGCACGGTTTGCGGATGTTCCTCCGTGCGCCCGAAATCCACCGCGCCCGCATACGGATAATGCTCGTAAACCAAGGGATAGATATGCTGCCGGTAATAATTTTCCGCGCCCAAATCGGCATTGACACGCACCAATGGCTGGTTTCCGGTGTATTCCGTTCCTATGCGTTCCGCCTCCTCGAAGGCTTCTCCGGCCTTCATCTCGGCCTGCAGGTAATGCACATCGGGCGAATTGACATAATAACCGCCGTTGCCGTCGCTATATATCACGGGCGTGCGGTAGGTTGCCGGCAATTTGGTGGCGGCTATCTTGGCGGCAAAGGTTTCGTAACGGCTGGTGGTAAACGTATAGCGGAGCACGAGTTTGTCTTTGTCGGAGGCCATGATGGAGGCCTTGCCCAGCTTGATGCTCTGCTGCTCCAACTTGCCGCCCTGCCCTTCGTAAAGCGTAACGCCCGTTATCTGCGCCGAGGAAGAAGCCGAGGACGCAACCGCCAACGAAGCCGCGCCCGAAGCCACCGCCGGATTGCTTACCGGCACCGACGGCTGCCCCTTGTATTGCAGCACAAACAGGAGTTCATACTCGGTTTTAGGCTTCAATCCCTCGGAGGGATAATGGAACAGAATGCGTTTTTCGGCCTTGTTATAGCTGAAAGCCGCGCTCAAAGTGTCGGATGCCGACACGAAATAAACCCGTTTGGAATAGTCTTCGTCGGCCAACAAATCCGGCATCCCCCGCCTGAGGTAAACAAATCCGGCCTTATGTTCCTTGGAAAGAAAATAACGTTGGCCGCGCACCGGATAGCAACAGCGCACGTTAGACCAGGGAATGCTGTCGGGAGCCTTGCCCGTGGTAAAGGAATGTTTCCTTTCTTCCCGGTAGGCCGCCCCGTTGTCGTCTTTGAGATCGACCCAGGAAGCCCCTTTCTTTTCTTTGGCGGCCACCGCAAGGCGGTAATCCAGCTTGGCTTCCGCCGGCAACATATCGTGGCTTTGGAACTCCACCACGCGTTTTTCTTCGTTCCATTGGAATTTGCCGTTGATTTTGGTGCCGCCGTACCAAAGCTCGTATTGCGAAAGCTTGAGCTTGAGGTCTTTCTTCTCGTTATCGTATTCTTCGTTGATCTCGGTTTCCATCGGCAGGTTGAACGCCGCTTGCGGAATGGTAAAAACATCCACGTTTTCAACCCCTGCCGCCGGCTGCATATCGGCAATGATTTCCGCCCCGTCGGCAAAACCCTGGTTCAGCATCGTGCAGGACTGCCCCAAATCGAATTCCACATGGAAACGCCCCTTCACCAAGCCGTTCAGAATCGACACGTTCACGCCCAGGCCGCCCGCAAACGAAGCCGGATTGGGCAAACCTGCCTTCAACATCGCGCCCACTTCACCGCGCAGTACCGAAAAATTGCGCTTCCTGCCGAACAGTTTCAGATACAGCCCCATGTCGGCCATCATATAGGCATACGCCTGTCCTTGGGCATACCAACCTTTGATGCCCGGCTGTTCGCCCGTTTCGGTACAAAGCGTGTTCGGA
The DNA here is from genome assembly GCA_947177315.1 of uncultured Bacteroidales bacterium. GTDB lineage: Bacteria > Bacteroidota > Bacteroidia > Bacteroidales > P3 > Pullibacteroides. The sequence continues at coordinate 5,071 of CAMWTX010000015.1, forward strand.
TACTTTTTCATCATGATGTCAAAACCCAGTTCGGCATCGAACTGCGCATAGAAAATCAAGAGAGGAATCGTGCCCGTGCTCAGATTGAAACTCGAACCGAAAGCAAAGCCCGCCCCTTTTTCCAATTGCGTCAGATCAGGCTTTTCATAGTCGGAATGCCCCAAGAGTGCAGCCACTTTCTTAGGCATGGCGGGAAAGGCAGGCAAGTGGCTACCCGTCATGAAATACGAAGCGAGCGATGCCTGCAAAGGCCCTACCTTGAGCTTCAGTGCCAAAGGATAGGCCGGTTCGCCAGCTTTGATATACCAGTTGCGGTCTTCGCCGCCGAAAGCCATGCCCATGCTGCCCAGTCTGCCGTTCGTTCCCGCGCCTTTGATGATGCCCAAGTCCATAAAGGCATCGCAGTTGGCGGTAAAGCGTTTGTTGGCAATGTCCATGTGCATGTCCACTTCCGCCGTGATGGCGGCCTCTTTAGAAATGGCGCGCCGTTGGTCTTCGAGCGTGGGCTGCACTTTCGCCGCCAGCTGGTTCACCTTCTGCACGAACCGGCCCATGCCCGAAAATTCGGAGGCCATCACCTGCCCCGCTCCGCGCAGGGAAACATCGGAAAGCCCGCCATGCCGGTTAAAAAGCATCTCGAAGGTAAGTTCGGCATTGACCGCCTTTTCATCGTTGGTGGCCAATAAAACGGAGGCTTTCAATCCAAAGGAGGTATTCTCGTCCGGCACGTAATTCAAACCGCTCTTGTTGGGTGAACCCGAAGCCTGCCCGAAACGCATCTTCTTATATGCGCCACCGCCCAGACCCGAAATCTTGAAGCCCGGAAAAACGGGAATGCCCGTAGGCCCGAGCGTGGTCATCACATCCACATACCAGTAACGGAAATCGGTTTTACCCAGCATCATATTGGCCTCCGCCTTAAAATTGAGATACTTGATGCCCAGTTTCACACCGCCCTGAAAGCCGTCGCCATACACCGGGTCTTGCTCCAGCATACGCACGTTGCCGGCAAAGGAAAAGAAAGGATTTTCGAAATCTATCGCCACCTCGCTCACCTTGAAACCCTTGTAATTCCAACGGTGTTTGCCGTCCTGCTGTTCGATGGCCGAATGTATGCCCATGCCGCATTCGCCGCCGAAATGCCAGTCCTTGTCGCCACCAAAATGAATCATCGTATTGAACGTAAGCGAAATATCCTCCGCCAAAGCTTTAGCCTGAATATCCTTGATCGAAACCGGAAATTTCTTGATCTCCATCGCATCGTCCCACTTGATGCATTTGATGCCGAAATAGGGCGCCCTGTTCTGAATCTTCATCTCGCTGAACTCCACGTTGGCAAGTCCGAAACGCTCGTTTTCCTTGGCCACGGGATTGAGCTGCATATGCCCCGAAAGACAGGCCGCCAACAGCAACCCCTTGCCTTTCTCTTTCTGTGCCTTGAGGTAAGACGACTTATAAATCTCCACCTCGCGCGAATTGATAAAGTCGAACTTCACTTTGTCTCCCAAACCCAGTTCCATGCTCCAGGAACCGTCGGTCTTGAAAGAGGCGTCGTAACTGTAGGCGTTGGCCTTGCTTACCGGTATCTCTATCAAGCCTTCCATGCCGCCGCCCTTGAGTTTGTTCTGCGTAAACTCCATTTCGAACTTCTTGATGGAGAATCCCCAGCCTCCCAGGATGCCTTCGTCGAGGTTGAGCACGTCTTCGGCCTCCACCTTGCCAGTAAAGCCCGTTTCGTCTATCCAAAGGTTCTTGATGCCCACGGCAGGTCGCACGTTATCGCGTTTGGTGATGTAATCGGGAAAACGCAGACGGATTTTCTGCAGGTAAAGCCCCTGCCACAGCTCGCTGAAATCCACGTTATGGCTCTCGCCCTTCAAGGTTTTATAGCCCTCAAAACCGTCGGCGTTTCTTGTCTGGCTGAAATCAAAAACCACGTCTTGGGCCATAAAGGTCCATTCCGGCAAGGATTTCAACGCAAATTCGGGCAGGTCTATCTGCACCACGATATCGTCCAGTTCCTTGGCCGTACAGGCAAAAGAAAACCGCAAAGGCTCATCCACCGGCTCCCCATTCCTCACGGCGGTGAGATGGCTCTCGTTGAGCTCCAGCATCGCGCTTATCTGCAATTCCTTGAAGCCCTCGCAATTCACCACCGCATAGGTGGGCGGCAAACCGTCGGAGGCAGCGGCCAGCGCGCCCTCGTCTTTCTTGCCCAGAAAACGCACGCGGAACATATCGCCCTTTCCCTTGAGCGTGATGTCGCCCATCAAGGCCAACTTCACATCGCCGATAAAACCACCTGTCCGGCTTATCAGAATCTTGTCCGCGCCAAAATACAGCTTGCGTTCCTGCCCCTGCCAATCGGGACCGGAAATACACAGATAAACCGCCAGTTCCGTGTTTTCCGGCCCGAATACGGCATCGGTTACCAAAAGGTCATACTTGGTATTTCCTATGGTAGTTCTCAAACCTATGGGCAGCTTTTGCAGCTCCCCAGGCGTAATCACATCGGTACGCCCCAGGTAGTCCTCGAATTTCTCGAACCACTGTTTTACCTTCGACAATCCTGTCGAAGCCGTTCCCTCGCTTTCCTGCGCCCGGAGCGTTCCTCCGCAAACCAGCCATCCGACGAGAATCAGATATAGAAATTTTTTCATGGTATGAAATTTTTGATTTTCCCCTCCAAAACGGCAAGGTTTTTCAAGGATGCCATCTTTCGGATTGCGGCAAAAGTATGGGCTAAATTTGTTCGTTATGCAAGATTTTTGTTAAAGTTTTTTAACATTTAGTATTTTTTAATTAAAAAATGCCGATTTTAAGAATTGAACCCCGTGTTTTAAGTTTTGTTAAGAACTCCGGATTTAGTTTTCAGGCACGGAACGGCACAAAAAAAAGCCGTGCGGAAACTTTCCGCACGGCTTTTAAGGTTCTTGCGAACCGGCTCTTAAGAATGGGGCTTAGCGAACCACAACCTTAAAGAGCGTAGTGTTTTCGCGCGTGGCGAACTTCATCAGGTAAAGGCCTTTGGCGCGGTTCTGCAGGTTGATGGAATACGTGCCCGGGGCAGGAATTTCAACGCGCTTAACCAACTGTCCGTTCATGGCATAGACCTCTACCGTTCCTTTGTCGGCGGCTTTGAGATAGAACATACCGTCGTTGGGGTTGGGATATACGCTCGAGCGAACCGCCATATCGAAGCCTTCCACATCCACATGGCTGTTGATGATGAATTCAACGGTGGCCTTTTCGGATTCGCCGCTTTCATATACGGCAACCACGGCTGCGGTATAGGTGCCGTTCTTGAGGTCGTTGAAAGTGTAGGTCTTTTCGGTGAGGTTTTCGGCCTTGAGTTCTTCGCCGAGGAACACTTTGTAGCTTTTGGGGGCAAAGCCTTCGGGCATATTCCAAGTGAGAACCGCCGTACGTTCTTCCACTGCCACGTTCAGGTTAACCGGCTTGGCTTCGGCAGAAATCTTTACCGTCTTTTCCACCAATTCGGAAGCACCGCTGGCGTAAATGGCTTTCACACCCACTTTGTGTTCGCCGAAATCAAGATTCTGGAAAGTGTAGGTAAGTTCATCCGCCTTGGCATCCTTAACCTTGGTGCCGTCCAAATACAGTTCGTAGCCGGTAGGATTAGCAGGATCTTCGGTGTAGTAAGCCAAATCATCCACCAAGAAGATAAAGGCATCGTAGGAAGTACAATGGATACCCACAAACTTGGCGTCTTCGGGAATTTCAACGGCAACAGGTGTCCAGGAAGTAACGGTAACGTTCTTGTAGGCCTGAACAGTCTTGAACGCGCTCAAATCGGCCGTAGTGGAAGAGTAAACCACTTCAAAGGATTCGGGCATCTGATTGGAGTAAGCCCTGCAGTAGAAGATGAAAGCTCCACCGCCCTTGCTTACGGGACGAATCAGATAATCGTTGTTCGCTTCGGCTTCTACTCCTTGCGGATAAGCATTGTAGAAAGCCGCAAACATCTTGTTTCCCGAATGGGCAGGCAGATTCACAGCCGGTTTAGTCTTGGTAGGATTGAAAACAATCCAACTCTGCTCTTCGCCCATATTGGTCCAGGATACATCCTTGATACCACCTTTGTCTGTCGGTTCACTCAAAATGTAATCGCCGATATTTGCAATGGCAAAATCTTCATAGGATTCCACATCGTCGAACCAGTTGTGCAGGTTCACACCGTAGTTCACCACTACATCCTTACCTTCCACACTGGCTGTCAGTTCCGGATTCAGAACGATTTCCTGCAACGAAACATTAATCACAGTGTCTTGGGTAAGGTTCAACTGGCCCGTTACCGTTTGATGGTACGGCAAGGTGATTTCGTAATCGTAAACATCGCGCCATACTTTCTTGGCGATGGTGGCGGTGTCTTTGTCGTTCACCACAGCTTCGTAATCGCGGGTTCGTGCGGTATCCACCATATAAACGATGGCATCCTTGGCCGAACCGGCGTTGGAGGTTACCTTAAAGGCTACAGTAAATTCCATATCCTTGTTCAAGGTATTGGTATAGGTGGGTTGGGAAAGATCATCGCCATACCAGTCGGAAACCACTGCATAGTTGTACTGGCCAAAAGGCAAGGCAGCATAAGCAGCATCGGTATAGGTGGTGGTATTTACCGTGGTTTCGGTAAGCAAGGTGTAGTCTTTGAACTCATCTTTCAACAAACCGCGATATACACGGTAACCGTTGGCGGGTACAGCCTGCGTGGAAGCGTCTTCTACCAAAAGGCGAATCAACACGTTTCCAGGAACAGAACTATTCGTAAACAACTCCTGTATCTGGCACCATTTATTCTTGTAATACATAAGGTTGCCCTTCTTATTTATGGTGCCGGTAGTGGTGGCTGCACAGGCATAACCTTGGTCTTCACCAGAAACTTCCACAATCAGCCACAGCTCCTTGGTAACATCGATAGCCGCACTTTCGGCAGGAATATCGATATTACACCATTCGCCCTCTTTCAATTTGTCGGCGGGAACTTCGGCACGGTAGATTTCGTGAGTGGTATCGGCAGCCAACACAATGCTGTATTGTGCTGTTTCCGAACCCACCATAAAACTGAAACGGAGTGCCTTGGGAGTATTGCCGAGGCTCAGCTCTGCCAAATCTTCAGGCAGGAAACGCTGCGCATATTTGAACGGAGTTTTATTGTCAATGGTAAGACGACGAGTCTGGTTAAAGGTTGACGTCCAGGTTACCATAGAGGAAACTGAAGGTATTGTCCAATTGACAACCGCATTACCGTCTTCTACGATTACCGATGCCATGGGAATCCCCACGATATTGTAGCCCATTTCAAACGGTTTTGCCAGTGTGGTGTCTTTTTCGCCCAAGACGAAAGGTATCGAAAGCGTCCTCATACCGACTTTTTCAAACGAAAGCGTGTATTCGCCGGGACCATAGACGTTCTGCAATTCAAATTCACCATCGGCATTTGTGGTAGCGTCAAAATCCGCCAGACCGGTAGCCTTGACCGCTACATTGACCAACATATTGCCGCCCTTATCTTGTACTGTGCCGCTTACCTTTACCTCCTTGGCTTTGACCAAAGAGAACGAAACTGCAACCGGGCTAGTTTCTTCGACGGTAACTTCTTGTTCGGAAGCGATATAACCAGCTTTCTGCGCTTTCACGGTATAGACACCTTGCGGCATATACGTAAAAGAAACCGTACCGGCGGCACTGGTGGTAATGGTGGTGTTCATATTCTTGCCACCTTTGTTCACAATGGTGATGATGGCGCCTTCCAAAGGAGTAACGCCCATACTGTCCACCGTAACATTCAAAGTTTTCAAGTCGGCACCGGGAGCAGCCACCATCGAAACCGCATAATTGTTGGGCGTACCCGTATAGTCATTATATGCTTTCACGGTATCAAAATCAATTTCCGTGCTGGTGGCTCGGTATTTCAACATATTGTTTTCTGAAACAGCCACATAGGCAGCGGCGGCAAAGGTGGTTGATTCCTGCATCGGCTTCACCACGCCTATTACCAAAGTCTGCGTACCGTTGTAATAGAAACCTTTCAAAGGCAATTTCAGCATATTTTCGCCTGCCTTGAAACGCAAGGTATCGGCAAATACTTCGGTAAGTTGGCTTTTTTCCACAAAATCCCTGGCAGGAGCCATCGCGTTGCCGCCAAAAGCGGTAAGATCGGTGGTACCCATGTAAATCTTGGTGTATTGCTTGGCTTCACCTTCTTCGGGTGCAGTGGCAAACAGCAAGAGGGTATCGATATACATAGCTTGGTTGGTGGCAGGATAAAGCATCTGCGCAAAAGCGGAATTAGCAGATTCGGCGCTTACATTCAAAACACGGGCGTTTGTAGTTCCGGCGGTAGATACATTGCTGTAAATCATACCTTGTTGGATGCCCGCCAAAGTATTGAAGTTAAAAGACTTTGTGGCAGCATCATCCGAAAACTCGAGTGTAAAGGCATGCATGCCTAAAGCCAAAGCGGACGTAGTGAAAGTAAGGTTGCTTCCGTTATACAATTCAGTACCGGCGGCATCCTTAAGTTTATAGGTAACCGTGCCAATATATCCTTGGTGCAAAGCGGTCGGAGCCAACCATTCCAAAGCAACCGTTCCGTCTGTACCGGGCGTGGCGGTAACCTTTACCGAAGCCGGCAAATCGGAACCTATCCAAGGGGTTTTCTGATAGCTTTTCCCTGTTTCATCAACATAGTTGGAGTAATAAGGGCAACTTCCCTTTTCGTTGTAAATGACGGCACGTATATAATAGTTTCCGGCCTTGGGCATATCCACGGTGATATTCGTAGTGGCACCCGGCGTGAGCCCTTCTTTTACAGTGGCTTTCGTAGTAACAATATCGGGAAACATATAACTGGTGGAAATATAGAATACGATACTGTCTATTTTCGAAAGCGTTTCTTCCGCCATTGTTTCAGAAGGCAAGGTGATGTTCATAATCGCCTGCAAAGCCCCGTTAGGCGCAGCGGTAACACTATTAAAGGTAAAGGGAGCCGGCACATCGGGGCTTACCAATTCCTTTACTTCGATATCGTCGAGATAATATTCGACAGTCGCAGCCTCTTCTTCAGTAAGCACATTTCCATAACCTTGCAACGTAAAAGACATTTGACCTGTAGCAGTGGCTTCGTACATTTCTGCCAACTGTGTCCATTCAGAAGAAGACACATCACCTAATATTGAATACTGACTTGCCCCATCAAAAGCATACACCATTTTGTCAGCCTTGCTTGCATTGGTCTTTGCCCAAAGGCTAACCGCATAGACACCACCTTTCTTGACAGGCATTCCCTGAATCGTTACCCTACGTTGATCGTTTCTATAAAAAGTACCTGTCATCTTGAAACCATAACTTCCCGTATGCTTTTCTGTCGTAATACGCCCCATTCCATCCACATTCGGGAATACGACAGCTGCCATAGGATCAGCCGCATCCGTTTCAAAACCGTTTACATAGGGAAGCGTTACATTAAAGAGAAGTACGCTTGCGGTTTCAAAAGAAGAATACTTGCCGTTATTGTCTTTAACCCGTATGGCCAGTGTAACGGTTTCTCCATTGGAACCGAGATTTTCCAATTCCTGGCTTATCTTCTGACCGGGCGTGGGATTCTGTTGTGCCCAAACCCGACCGACCACACTATTACCAACCACTTTGTATATTTCTATCGTATCGAGCTGGCTGATTTCATCGCCGTTTACCGTCAATGCAGGTACCGTAAAGTTGGCCTTTACCTTGGCGTTTTCGTAACTCAAGGCAAAATCGGCAATAGACTGCGGATTATTGGCAGGATAATATAGGGAAGCCATACAAGACAAATAATTATCGAAAGTTCCTATTGGAGTAGCCTCTCCTGTGATAGCATCCACTTCGGCTATGCCCATTTCTTCTTCCATATCCAAATAGTTCCAATACAGTTTGCCTGAACGATAGTCTGCGGCCATAGCGTGCGGGAATCCCATATCCATGAGTTCAATACCAGTGCTGCCCACCTCGGTGGCAACCCAGGTAGTGGTATTAATGGAATACAGACTGCCATCAAGCGCAATGGCATACATGCCACCTTCTTTGGTTATAGTCATGGCAACAACACTTTCGGTTATCCCAGAAAGTTTACCGACCTGAGTATAAACACCCGTATTGGGAGTCGCCTGAAATACCAAATTGGAATCGCATATCCATTCGCCCTCTTCTGTTTGATGCTCATATCGCTGTAAAGCAAAAATGTTATTTGTCGAATAGTCATAGGCTATGGAAGTATTATAGGGATTTATCGCTAACTGATTTATCGCTTTAAGTTGTCCCACTTGACCGGACGCTGGATCATAGATATAATATCCGAAAAATCCCCCTATTTCTCCTCTGGAAGATATAGCAGCCCACGCACCTTCAAAATACCGCCCATTCCAAGTTCCATTCATCGGAAAACCATTAAAGGAAGCATTGTAAATAGGACATTCCAAGTCTTCCGCCATAGACGGCTCATCATCTTCATTGATGGTGAAACGGACTGTAACCCCCATATCATAGAGATCATACGATTCTACTGCGCCGCCGATAAACGTTTTAGGGCCAACACCTCCAGCCTTGGGGGCTTTAGTCTTGGCTTGAGGGGCAAAAGCCGCTTGCATATACGACTTTACCATATCCGCCTTCTGATCTTCGGTAAGTTTTAGCAGGCGTGCATCGTTCTCTATCGTCCGCACACTTTGCTTATCGAATTTGGGCATGGCTTTTATCCGTTCTTTCATCAACGGAACCTTGTCCATCTTCAGCTCCGTGCCGTTGTTTTCCGGCACCGGCATTACTTTGGTTTTTTGCTGGGCACCCACCGGGTTGAACCACAGCATTGCGCAAAACAATAATGCGCAAATCTTAAATGTTGGTTTTACAACCGACATTTTTTCGCCATGGCATAATCCAAGTTTACTTGGCTTCTGCGCATGGCTTAATAAAAATGTTCGTTTCATTTTGCAATTTTTTAATCGAACACTCCGTGAATTATATCTACGGTTCTTGCGAACCGCTTGTTTCTATCTGTTCTGCCTTGGTGTTTCTTTTGGTAAAAACTACGTTTTAAAGTAATTTGTAGAGCGTAAAGATAATCAAAAACTTTTGAACGACAAAATATTGAGGTGGATGGAAATCATTTAATCACCCTGAAACCACAACCGAGAATCATTTGAAAATTTTCACGTATCTTCGCGTTACAAACTGCTGATTTTTTAGTAAAATCCGCAGTTATATTGCGGATTTTTCAATAAAATACGCAGTAAAAAATAACACAATAGCATGTATAACAGGGTATTAAAAGTAGAAAACAAATTAGACGAGGCAATGTTTCTATTTGGAGCCCGCCAGGTAGGAAAGTCCACGCTTTTGGAACAACGCTTCCCTAATGCGGTTTTTTTCGATTTGCTCCAGCCTGAACTTCGTCAAAGACTTCAAAAACAACCGGCCTTGTTTGGTGAAATGCTGGAAAGATATCCGGCAAAAACATTAGTGATAGTGGATGAAATTCAAAAAGTTCCCGAGTTGTTGAACGAAATCCATTCGCTGATGGTAAAAAAAGGATTATACTTTATCCTTAGCGGTTCCAGTGCAAGAAGAATCAAGCGGTCGGGAGCGAATACGCTCGGCGGTCGTGCCATACCCGAAACATTATATCCTCTCGTCAGTGCGGAAATTCCGGATTTCGATTTGTCTAAAGCTTTGCAAAACGGCATGATTCCAAGGCATTATATGGCGAAAGACGCCAATAAAAGAATCAAAGCCTACGTGGAACTATACCTGAAAGAGGAAATCCGCGAAGAAGCCATGCTGAGAGGCGTTGCCGCTTTCGGCCGTTTCATGGAAGTGGCCGCCATTTCAGACGGAGAAATCATTAATTATGAAAACATAGCTTCCGACTGCGGCGTATCGGCAAACACCATAAAATCCTATTTTCAAATCTTATATGATACATTGATCGGCTACGAAATTCCTGCCTTTCAAAAAACCGTTAAACGTAAACTTTTCCACGCTCCGAAATTCTACTATTTTGATGTGGGCATCGCCAATCATTTAACGGGGCGGCATCATATCCAACCCGGTTCTCCTGAATATGGACACGCCTTTGAACATTTTGTGATACAAGAACTTATTGCCTATATAGGATACAGCGGCTCACCGGACAAACTGTCTTATTGGCGAACCTACTCCGGCATGGAAGTGGATGCCGTTTTGGGAAACGCGAAAGTGGCCATCGAAATCAAATCGGCAACCGAAATCAAACCGCGCCATCAAACAGGACTTAAGCGTTTTTTGGAAGAACATCCGCAAAGCAGACCCATTATCGTTTCGCTGGACAAATTAAGCCGCAAATCCGGCAACATCGAAATCCTTTATATCATGGACTTCTTAAAAATGCTCTGGAACGGCGATATCATATAGCTTGAACGGGGATTTCCGCTTTTGCAAACCTGTTGCAAGCCGTTTATCCTACTTTTGTATAAAAGTTTCGTATCTTTAACTTCGTTGAAGATACTTTGTCTCGGCAGAATCAAGCCTGCGGTTTGCTTCTGCGCTCGACTTTTCGTATCTTTACCAATCAAGAAACAACTAAAAACATAAACGATATGGACAAGAACATCTCCGC
>CAMWTX010000016.1 GCA_947177315.1 uncultured Bacteroidales bacterium
TGGCTTCCGAAGCTGCTGTTGCCGAAGCCGCCAAGGAAGTACCGGCTGTGGAAGAACAGCCCGTTGCCGAATCGCAGGCTCCTGTTGTTGAATCCGAACAGGCCACGGTTTCCGAAATCGCTGCGGAACCCGCCGCCGAAAAGGAATCGCTTATGGGATTTTTCCTCCTGGCCATTCTGGCGGGTCTGGCAGCCGTGTTCACGCCCTGCGTGTTCCCGATGATTCCCATGACGGTATCTTTCTTCATGGATACCGACAACGGTTCGAGCCGTAAGGCAGGCATCATCAAGGGAGCCATTTTCACTCTGTCGATTACCTTGCTTTATACCTTGATCGGCGGTATCGTGGCCATCACCAAGAGCGCCGACTTTGCCAACGTGCTCAGCACGCATTGGATTCCCAACCTTATTTTCTTTATACTCTTCCTTATTTTCGCCTTCTCCTTCTTCGGAATGTTCGAGATAACCCTGCCCTCCGGCCTGTCGAACAAGCTGGATGCCAAGGCCGACAACGGCGGTTATATCTCGGCTTTCTTCATGGCGGCGGTATTGGCTATCGTTTCTTTCTCCTGCACGGGTCCTTTCGTGGCTACCCTGTTGGTGGAAGCCGCCATGGGTACTTCGGTGCTCAAGCCGCTTTTGGGTATGTTCTTCTTCGGTCTGGCGATGGGATTGCCTTTCTTTATCCTCTCGCTTTTCCCCTCCCTGCTGGCCAAGATGCCCAAGTCGGGCGGCTGGCTCAACTCGGTAAAGGTGGTGTTCGCCTTTGTATTGCTGGCTTTCGGCATGAAGTTCCTGTTGAACATCGACCAGGTTTACGAACTGCACCTCTTTACCCGTGAAGTATATCTGGCTATCTGGATTGTGATTTTCGCCTTGATGGGCTTCTACCTGCTGGGCAAGATTAAGTTCTCGCACGACTCGGATGTGCCCCATGTGGGCGTGTTCCGCCTGTTGTTGGTTATCGTTACCTTCACGTTTGTGCTTTACCTTATTCCCGGTATGTTCGGCGCTCCCTTGAAGATGGTTTCCTCCCTGGTTCCGCCGCTCACCACCCAGCAGTTCAACCTTAACCAGCCTGTGGCGGCCGCCACTACCGTGGCCATGCCCGGAGTAGGGCAGGAACTCTGCGGCACACCCAAGTATGCCGACAAACTGCACTTGCCTTTCAACCTCAAGGGTTATTTCGATTACGAAGAAGGCCTTGCCTGCGCCAAACAGCAGAACAAGCCGGTGTTCATCGACTTCAAGGGCCATGCCTGCGCCAACTGCAAGAAGATGGAAAACGACGTATGGTCGGATGCCCGCGTTCAGGAATTGCTCAAGAAGTATGTGATTATCGCCATGTACTGCGACGACAAGACCGAACTGCCCGAAAACGAATGGGTAACCTCCACCATCGACGGCAAGGTAAAGAAGACCATGGGCAAACGCAATGCCGATTTTCAGGTGGCGCGTTTCAAGACCAACACCTTGCCCTACTACCACCTGCTGGATGTTGACGGCAACCCCATTGTTGAAAAAGGCTACGGCTATGCCGGCGATGTGGAAGCCTTTATCGCTTATCTGCAAGGCGGCCTGGACGCTTTCGGAAAGTAATCGTTTGAAATAGTTTTTGTAATCCGGTGGTGTTAGCTTAGCCATACGCCACCGGATTTTTTATAGTTCCGGCAGCAGTTTGCCGGCAGAAGAGCATTCGTATATGGATTTTGCGCAACAGCTTGTTTTCTGGTATGGGCAGAACCAACGCAGTTTGCCTTGGCGCAACACCAAGGATCCGTACCGGATATGGCTTTCGGAGATTATCCTGCAACAGACCCGCGTGAACCAAGGCTTGCCCTATTACCAACGCTTTCTGGAACATTTTCCAAAGGTGGGAAACTTGGCCTCGGCTTCGGAACAGGAAGTGCTGGCGCTCTGGCAGGGGCTTGGCTATTATTCGCGGGCGCGCAACCTCCATGCCGCCGCCAAGATTGTACAGAACGAATACGGCGGTGTTTTTCCGGCAGATTACGAGAAGATAAAGGCCTTGCCCGGCATCGGGCCTTATACGGCGGCGGCCATCGCCTCGTTTGCCTTCAATCTCTGCCATCCGGTGGTTGACGGCAATGTGATCCGTTTCATCTGCCGCCTGGAAGGCATCTACGAACCCGTGCAGTCTTCGCTTTGCCGCAAGAAGATAGAAGAAAGCCTGGCCGGCCGTATCGACAGGAAAGAACCGGGCGCGTTCAACCAGGCCATCATGGAATTCGGAGCCTTGGCCTGCACGCCGCTCCATCCGCTCTGCCGCCGGGAACCGGGCGCGTGTCCGTTTGCGGACGTCTGCCATGCCTTTGCACACGGGGCCGAAGCGCATCTTCCGGTAAAGGAAAAGAAAAAGCCGCTTCCTGTCTGGCAACTGCATTATGTGCTGGTTTTTGACCGGGACGATACCGTATGGCTGCGCAAACGCGGCTACGACGACCTTTGGCGAGGAATGTACGACCTGCCGGTGTTGCCGCAGTCGCCCGCCCTCGATGCGGCTCCGGTTGTTTGCGAGGCTGACGGCATAAGCTTTGTGGCACACCGCACCCAGGTTCTGAGCCACCGCAAGCTCCATTTCTATTTTTATAAGGCGGATGCCGGTGCCTTTGGGCTTAAAAAGTACTTGGAAGAGCAGGAAGACTGCCTTCGGGTCAAAAAAAATTCGCTTTCAAAATATGCCTTTCCGATATCTGTAAGGCGGTTTTTGAAAGATTTAACAATTTTTTAAGGAAAAAACTTCGATAAAAACGGATTTGTGGGTTTTAAGTATATACTAACCCCTAAAATCTCAAAATCATGAGCGGAGTAAACAAAGTTATCTTGGTGGGCAATCTCGGAAGAGATCCCGAAGTGTACACTTTCGACAGCGGCAACAAAAGGGTCCGCCTGGCGCTGGCCACCACCGAAACCTACAAGAACAAGCAGGGAGAACGCCTCGAGCACACCGAGTGGCATTCGGTCATCCTGTACAGAGGCCTGGCGGAAGTGGCGGAGAAGTACCTCAAGAAAGGCATGAAAGTTTATGTGGAGGGCAAATTGCGTACCCGTATGTGGGAAGACAAAGGCCAGAAACGCTATTATGTCGAAATCGAGGCGCAGAACCTGACCATGCTCAGCGGTAAGAAAGAAGAAAAGCCCGCCTATCTGAAAGGGGAGGAAGCCCTTCCTTCCATTCCCGCCAAGATAGAGGGCGAACCCGAGTACAACCCCGAGGAAGACCCCCTGCCGTTCTAAAACCCGTTTGTAGGTATTTGTAGCGGCAACTTCTTGAATTCAAAAAAAATGTTATCTTTGCGGCGGTCTTAGCAGAAAATAAGCATCTGAAAGGCTGTGAATTAGGGAGGCATGGCTAAAAACCTTACAAGCCCTGTTTCTTTTGGTAAAAACTTAAAAACATATCGCACTATGACAAAGGCTGAAGTTGTGGCTGAAATCGCCAACAAAACAGGAATTGAAAAAGTTACCGTATTGGCTACGGTTGAAACGATGATGGAAGTCATCAAAGACAACATGATCAAGGGAAACAACGTGTATCTGCGTGGATTCGGCAGCTTTATCATCAAGCACCGCGCCCAGAAGACCGCCCGTAACATCACCAAGAACAAATCGATGATCGTTCCGGCGCACAATATTCCCGCTTTCAAGCCGGCCAAGCCCTTTATGGTGGCTGTTAGAAACGAAAAGAAATAATTTCTTTTCAATCAGTTAGCACAGGGTTTGCCGTTAAGGTGAACCCTGTGCTTTTTTTGGAGGATTTGACGAGTGAATAAAGAATTGATAGTGGATGCCGGCTCCCAAGAGGTGGTTATCGCCCTCTTGGAAGACAAGGTATTGGTCGAACTCCATAGGGAAAAAAGCAATACGCAGCATTCGGTAGGCGACATTTTCCTGGGCAGGGTCAAGAAAATCATGCCCGGACTGAACGCCGCTTTCGTCGATGTGGGAGCCGCCAAGGAAGGCTTCCTGCATTTTCTGGACTTGGGTCCGCAGGTGCAGTTGATGCACAAGTTTACCAATTGCGCTTTGAGCGGAGACCGGGCGCAACTGGATATTTCGGCGTACAAGCTCAAAGAAGAATTATCCAAGACCGAAAAAATCAACTCGGTCTTGAAGCAGAATCAACACATTCTGGTTCAGGTAACCAAAGAACCCATTTCCACCAAAGGACCCCGGCTCAGTTCGGAGATTTCTTTTGCGGGCCGCTACGTGGTGTTGATTCCGTTTTCGAACCGCATATCGATATCGCAAAAAATAAAGAGCCCCGATGAACGGATGCGTTTGCGCAACCTGGTGCAGAGTGTCCGCCCCAAGAATTTCGGGGTTATCGTGCGCACGGTGGCCGAGGGTAAGACCGCTTCGGAACTGCACGGAGACTTGGACGCCCTTTTCCGTAAGTGGGAACAGATAAAGAACCACCTCCATACCGCCAAGCCCCCTGTAAAGGTGTGCAGCGAGATGGACAAGACGGTAAGCATATTGCGCGATTTCCTCACCAACGATTTCGACCAGATCGTTACCAACAACGAAGATCTTTTTGAAGAAATACAGGCCTATGTGGCCACCATCGCCCCGGAGAAGAAGAATATCGTAAAGTTCTACAAAGACCGCGAGCCGATATTCGACCGTTACGGGATTTCCAAGCAGATAAAGGCTTCTTTCGGCAAGGTGGTAAACATCAAGCGCAGCGGTTCCTACCTGGTTATCGAGCATACCGAGGCCATGCACGTGATAGACGTCAACAGCGGCCATCGGGTCAATGCCGAACAGAGCCAGGAAACCAATGCCCTGGAAGTGAACCTTGAGGCGGCTGCCGAAATAGCGCGGCAGGT
Source organism: uncultured Bacteroidales bacterium (assembly GCA_947177315.1). Lineage (GTDB taxonomy): Bacteria > Bacteroidota > Bacteroidia > Bacteroidales > P3 > Pullibacteroides. The sequence goes on from CAMWTX010000016.1 coordinate 4,853, forward strand.
GCGTCTGCGCGATATGGGCGGCATCGTGATCGTGGACTTCATAGACCAGCGCGAACCGCAGAACCGCAAGACGCTTTTCGACGCCATGGTCAAGTTCATGGAGAACGACCCCTCGCGCCATACGGTTCTGCCTCCTACCAAATTCGGGTTGATACAGATTACACGCCAGCGTGTGCGCCCCCAGACTCAGGTGGATGTGCTCGAAACCTGCCCCGCTTGCGGCGGAACGGGCAAGATACGTCCCAGCGTGTGTGTGGTCGATGACATAGACCGGGATGTGGAATATCTGATAAAGGACACGAATGCGCGCCGTTTCAGCGTGGTATTGAGCCCTTATGTATATGCCTATATGCGGCGTTGGTGGAAATACCAGCTCAAGTGGTGGTGGAAATACAAACGTTGGGTAAGGCTTGAGGAAGGCAATGCCTACGGCTTTTTGGAATACCGGTTTTTGGACCGCCACGGCGAAGAAATCAAATTGTAACGATGAATATCAGAGCCACCGAAAACGCACCTTTGTTGGATGTGTTGATGCGTGCTTTCCCCGAAAGCAACAAGACGCATCTCAAAAAAGCCGTGCGTTTCGGTTGTGTCTCTTTCCGTGGGGCGGTGCTGCGGCATCCCGATTTTCTAATCAAGGCAGGGCAGGAAATTTCTTTCAAGAAATACGGTGAACGCGATACCTACCGCGAAAAGCCGCCGTTCCGGGTGCTGTTCGAGGATGAGGAAATCATTGCCGTTTTCAAGCCGGCGGGCATCCTTTCCACCGGCAGAACCACCGAGAAGGTACGTTCCATGTTCGGCGCGGTCAACAAATACGTTTTGGAAAAGAGCCGCGGCAACAGGCGTGCCTATACCGTTCACCGTCTGGACAGGGAAGTGAGCGGCATCCTGCTTTTTGCCAAAAGCGAACAATCGCGCGATTTTCTGCAGGAAAACTGGGACAGGGTGGAAAAACACTACTATGCCTTGGTGCATGGCGTTCCCCGCAAGAAAGAAGCCACCTTGCGTTCCTGGCTCAAGGAAAACGCCCGTCAGGTGGTGTATTCGGTGCCTGAGGAAGAAGAGGGCGCCAAATGGTCCATCACGCATTACAAACTCGTCGATACCTTTGTATGGAACGGGGAGAAAACTTTGGCCGACGATGCCTTGTTTTCCCTTTTGCGCATACGCCTCGAGACAGGCCGCAAGAACCAGATACGTGTGCACATGAGCGATATGGGATGCCCTATCGTGGGTGACCGCAAGTATGGCGGCGATGCCAGCGTAAAGCGGTCGGTACGGCTTTTCGCCTACAGCATTTCGTTTCCTCATCCCGTGCAGGAAAGGCGTGTGCATCTGGAAATTCCTTATCCGCCAAAGTTCACCTGGGTGAGCCAAGACGGGGATTATTTGTAACTAAAACGGAATCCCATGCCTCAAAATATTAAAGCCTGGTTCGGAAAATTCGCTTTGGGGCGTTTTTGTCTGCGGATGCTCGACCAAAAGCTGATACGTTTCTTTTTGGTGGCTGGGCTTAACACGGCTTTCGGATATTTGGTTTACGCATTGCTTGTCTTTATCGGGCTTCCGTACTGGCTTGCCGCCCTGTTGGGTCAGATTATAGGCATCATATTCAATTTTAGAACCTACGGAGCCTTGGTTTTCAAGAACAATAACCTGAAGTTGTTGCCCCGCTTTTTCCTGGTATATACCATTACCTATTTCTGCAATGTGGGAGGCATGTGGTTGCTCAAAAACACTTTCGGCATGAGCGATTACTATACCGCCGCCGTCATGCTTGTTCCTATCGGCATCTTGGGTTTTGTATTGAGCAAGTTCCTGGTTTTCGAGGGCTTCGGGAAAAAGAATTGCGGAAACCGGGCGGTTTCGGCTGATGCCGGAGAAGGAAAGGCTTTGGAAAAGACACAACAACAGAAACAATAATCGTGATGAAGACAAAGATAAGACAGTGGATTGAAAGTTGCTTTTCCGATAAGGCCAAAGGCATATTCGTATTGTTGGCTTTCGTGAGTTTGATATTGATGGTTGTGGGCAGTTTCGGTGCCGGTATGTCGGGCGACGAAGAATCGCATAATATCCAGGCGGAACATATCTACGATTTTTACCGCACTTTCGGAAAAGACAAAACGGCGGTGACGGTTACCGACCAATACAACCAACCCCTCTACGGACAGATGGTGGATAACTTTTCCTATGCCTTCTCCCGTTGGTTCGGCATTTCCGACATCATGCAGGTGCGTCACACCACCAATACGATTTGCGGCTGGCTGGCGATACTGTTTACGTCTTTGATTGCTTTCCGCATTTCCGGCCGCAAATATCTCCCGGTCATCCTTACTTTCCTGCTGTTTGTCTTTTCTCCGCGTTTTATCGGCCACTCGTTCAACGACCTCAAAGACGTGCCTCTCGTTACCTTTATGGCGATGGGGATGTTCTATATGGTGGTTTTCCTGCAGGATTTTCCCAAGGTAAAAGCTTCCACCATGGTGATGTTGGGTCTCAGCATAGGACTGGCGATGGCGGTACGTGTGGGTGGTTTGATACTGATTGCCTATTTCGGTTTTTTTGCGTTGATACGCTATATCATCTTGTGCAGAGGCGAGGGTTTCGGCGCGTGGAGCAAGGGTAAGGCCTTTCGGAAACTCTTGTTCTACGGCATTGTGATAAGTTTGGGCGGCTATGTGTTGGGCGTTCTGCTGTGGCCGTATGCGTTGATGTCGCCGATAAAGAATGTGATGGCGGCCTTTGCCGAAATGAGCGCCTTCAGTGTCAACATCAAACAACTGTTTGAGGGGTCTATGCAATGGAGTGCCTCGCTTCCGTGGTATTATACACCCAAATACATCTTCATGACCATTCCCGTGGCGGTGATGGTGGGGGCGTTGGTGTATCTGTTTACCGGCTGGGGAAAAGACCGCCGTTTCTACACTTTTTTCCTGCTGTTCTGCTTCGCTTTTCCCGTCAGCTGGATTATCTACACCAAAGCCAATGTGTATGGCGGCTGGCGGCACAGTATGTTCTGTTATCCCACCTTGGTGGCAATGGCGGGTATGGGCTTTTACTCATTGTACGAAAGGTTCCGCCGTCCGGTTCTCCGCTGGGGCTTGGGCGTGGCGCTTCCTGCGGTGCTTTTAATCGCTCCCGCCTGCCATATCTTCGCCAACCATCCCTACGAATACGTTTATTTCAACGGGCTTGCCGGCGGAGTTAAAAACGCTTACGGCAAGTACGAATTAGACTACTACTATCATTCCACACGCAAGGGCACCGAATGGGTTCTGAAAAACGCCGATATCTCGCGCCTCAAACCCGGAGAGAAGTTCAAGGTAGCTACATGGCATACTCCTTCGGTAGGCTATTACCTTAAGCAAGACACGGCGCATTTCCGTCCCGTTTTCTCGCGCATCTACCAAATGGGCAACAACGATTGGGATTATGCGGTGTTTACCGTTACGGGCATGAATCCGGACTGGCTCACGAACAAGAACATGTTTCCTCCCGTCAATACGGTGCATGTGGAAGAAATGAACGGCAAGCCCATCTGCATCGTGCTGGAACGTGCCGACAGGAACGATCTGGAAGGCTACCGCGCCATGCGTGCCGGCAAGACCGACAGCGCCAAGATGTATTTTTACCGGGCATTGGAATACAATCCCTATAACGAACAGGCGCTCGAAAATCTGGCGGATCTCTATCTGAACGAAAACAATGCCGACAGCGCGTTTGCGATAGCTTCTTTCTGGGCGTCCAACGTGCCTTCCAATATTACGGCGCTCTCGCTCTTGGCCAACGCCTGTTTTGCCAGGAACGATATTTCCGGAGCGGCTGCCGTGGCCACGAATATCAAGAAAATTTCGCCCAACGAAATAACGGGTTATTGGTTGGCGGCGCACTGCTACCTGCGGCAGCAGAATATGCAGATGGCGTTGAACGAACTGCTGGCCTTGGTGGAAAAACAGCCCTATGGTCCGGCATACCGTCTTTTGGCGCAGATCTACCAATCCGCGGGGCAGACACAGGCCGCCCAGCAGTGCATGCAGATAGCCGAGCAGTTGCGTTAGCCTGCCTTATTCGGGAAAATAGATATCCTGGATATTGAGCTGAATGGAAGTATTGCCGTTAAAGGTGTTTTCTTCCAGATGATAGCAGATATCGAAGGAATGCCCTTCCTTAATCTTTTCGAAAGCCTCTCCTTGCTGAAAAGCGATGCCGTCGAGCGGTTCCGAGCGTGATTCGGGCTGGAACATGAGCAGTTTGAGATGATTGTTGCCCACCACGCGTGAACCGGGAGTACCGGGCGTGTTGGCCGACTTGACATGCTTGCTGGCGAATATGGGGTTGAGGTTTCGGGGGCCGAAAGGCGCGAAATTCTTGAGGGTGGTTACCAGTTCCTGGTTGATTTCCTCAAAGCGCAATTCATCGTCGATTTCTATTTCGCGTTGCAGTTCCTCGCCGTTGAGCCGTTTCTTCACTTCTTCTTCAAAAGCCTCCTTGAAATGTTCGAGGTTCTCCAGTTTGATGGTGAGCCCTGCGGCATATTTGTGCCCGCCGTAGTGTTCCAGAAGATGCCCGCAGGCGGAAATGGCCTCATAGATGTTGAACCCCTTTACCGAACGCGCCGAGCCTACCAAGGTGTCTTTGCTGCCGTTGGCGGCGGTGGTGAAAACGATGGTGGGGCGGTAAAAGGTTTCGATAAGCCGCGAAGCCACGATACCGATGATTCCTTGGTTCCACGATTCCTTGAACACCACCGTGGTGGCTTTTCCGGCATCCTGCAAATCGTGGCTGATCAGTTCAAAGGCATCTTCGGTGGCCTCTTTGTCGAGGTTCTTGCGGTCGTTGTTGTTTTCGTTGATCAGTTTGGCTATCTGTTGAGCCGAAGGCAGGTCGCGGCACAAGAGCAGGCTCACTGCATTCTTTCCGTCCTGAACCCTGCCGGCGGCGTTGATGCGCGGGCCGAGTGAGAAAACAAGGTCGTTGTTGGTTATCTCACGGTCAAAGACACGGGGTCTTGTCTTGCTGCCTCTGGCCAGGGGCGGCGGCATATTGCGGTTTTGCGCCGGATTGTAGGCCTTGATGTTGGCGTAGTTGAACAGCGTGAACACGCCCGGGCGCGGCTTGGTGTTGATAAGCATGAGCCCGAAGTACGACAGCACGCGGTTTTCGCCCAAAATAGGCACGATATCGGAAGCGATGCTCATGGCCGCCAAGTCGAGCAGGGGATAGATATATTGGCGCAGGTCCATGTTGTTCTTGAGTGCGTATGCCCAAGCCAGCTTGAGCCCCACGCCGCAGCCCGAAAGATCCTTGTAGGGGTAGGGGCAGTCGCTCCGTTTGGGATCCAATACCGCGTAAGCCTGAGGAATCTCCCCTTCGGCAAAGTGATGGTCGCACACGATAACGTCTATGCCCTTTTCTTTGGCGTAGAGCACTTCTTCGTTGGCCTTGATGCCGCAGTCGAGCACGATCATCAGGCTCACTCCGTTTTCGTGGGCGTAATCGATGCCCCGTTTGGAAAGTCCGTATCCGTCTAAATAGCGGTCAGGCACGAAGAAACCCAGGACATTGGGATTCGGAACGATTTTTTCAAGAAAGGTATAAACCAAAGCCACCGCCGTGATGCCGTCCACATCGTAGTCGCCATATACGCAGATGCGTTCTTTGCCCGTTACGGCACGCTGCAGGCGTTCCACCGCCTTGTCCATATCCTTCATCAGGAAAGGGTCGTGCAGTTGGTTCAGATCGGGATGGAAAAACTTATCGGCTTCCTCTCGGGTCGTGATGCCCCGTTGGAACAGCAGCCTTGCCACGTGCGGATTGTCGTGCAGGCCGTCCGGTATATCTCCGTCTGATTGTTTGGGCACCCAATGCTTGTTCATACTGAAAAAATCTCGCCAACCAACAAAGATAACCTTTTCCGTTATGCTTTGCAAACACACGGCGGCAACCGGATTCCGGGCTTGCCGTTAAATTTTTGACAAATAAAAAAATAAGCGGAGCCAAAAAAGTGCAAAACTTGATTGGCTCGTAAATTTTTCGTAACTTCGCGTGTTTTGCATATTTTCCGGAATATTCCGGTCAAGGCTTAAAAACCGAACTCCGATGGAGAAACCGAAAATACTGTTTGTCAGCCAGGAAATATATCCTTACACGCGGATGACACAGATGTCCAAGATGGGCCGTTATCTGCCGCAGGGTATTCAGGAACAGGGAAACGAAATCCGCACGTTCATGCCCCGTTACGGGCTTATCAATGAACGCCGGAACCAGCTTCACGAGGTTATCAGGCTGTCCGGGATAAACTTGATCATCAACGATTCCGACCATCCGTTGGTTATCAAGGTGGCATCTATCCAGGCCGCCCGGATGCAGATATACTTCATCGACAACGAAGAGTTTTTCTACAAGAAGAACATGTTCACGGACAACAGCGGCAAGTTCTATGCCGACAATGACGAAAAGTGCATTTTCTTTGCCCGTGGCGTGCTGGAAACGGTCAAGAAGCTGGCTTGGGCTCCCGATATCATCCATTGCAGCGGTTGGTTCACCTCCCTGTTGCCGTTCTATGTGCGCAAGTTCTATCAGGACAGCCCGGTGTTCGCCAATGCCAAAATCATTACGGCTCTCTATAACGACGGATTCAAGGGCAGTTTCCCCGCTTCTTTCGGAGACAAGCTGCTTTTCGACAACTTTGCGGAAAAAGACATCAAGAAATACGGAAAGTTCTCGCATGAAGACCTGGTGAAAATGGCGATAGATTACTCCGACGGATTGATGTACGCCGATAAGGAAGTTTCCGACCAGGCTTGGCTTAAAACCATGGTGAAGGCATCCAAAAAACCGGTGTTGAACTTTCCGGGCGAGGATGGTTACGTGGAAAAAGTGAACGCATTCTATGGAAAGTTTCTCAAAGCAAGCAAGTAAGGGCATGGCTCGTGTTTTTTTTCCGCTGTTTGCCTTGCTGTTGCTGTTTTCGTGCCAGACCAATCCCGATTCCATTTTGGGAAAGAACATTCATCCCGAGGATGATTTGGTTTCCAAATACGATACGGCGTTCAGTATAGAGGCTTTCAGTATCAGCGACGATTCCCTGATTATCCAGAATTCGAGTTCGGTTCTGCTGGGCACATCGTTCAGCCCCGTTTTCGGTTCGGAAACCTACAACTTGGCGGTTCAGATACTGACCTTGCGTGTGGAAGGCGATGATTCCTACACTTACTATTCGGGAACCGACCTCGGTTTTTCCAGCCGGGTGGATTCGGTGGTGCTCAATCTGCCGTATTCGGGTAAATTTCCGAAACATAAACGTATGGATGGGAGGAAACTCATTCTCAGCCTTCATGAAATCACCGAAGAACTTATCGACGGCGAGGGTTACGACAGTGCCTATTGCTCCAACCGCGAACCGGCTTACGACCCTACGCCCATCGGAGAAATCCTTACTGTATATCCCAAGCCTTTCGACACGGTTTATGATTCCGTCCTCGGGGCTAAGACTGTTCCCGATTTGAGGATTCATCTGGACAAGGCTTTTGGAAAACGCCTGCTTGACTACGTTTTGGAAATGTCCGACGATGAAAAGGCCGACCTGGGGGCGATGCGTACATACATCAAGGGTATTTACCTCAAGGCGCATCCTTGTGGAAACGAGAATGAAAGCATCGTGTTTTCGGTTTCCAACCTGTTTTCATTGGGGGCGGATATCACCGTTTATTTCAACGGTACGGAAGAGTCTGGAACCTCTTATCAGAAATTTGTGTTGGGGCCGCTTCGTTACACGCATGTAAAACGCGACCGCAGCCTCTCCACCGACAATCTCTATAAATCGCAGATGCAACAGGAGGGCGATACCGCCGCCGGCTCGCAACGTCTGTATGTGGAAGGGTCGGGCGGAAGCCGCATCCGCTTCAGGATTCCCGGTTTTCAAGACGTGGTTTCGGGTAAAGTGGTCATCAACCAGGCGGTGGTGGTGTTGGAAAATGCAGATTCCGACCGTGAGCCGGACATTGATGTTCCGGCGCAACTGCAATGCGTGCGTTATTATAACCGTGGTTCGGAAGCCGAAATTTTGGATGCCTCCAATCCCGGAGGAAAATACGATAGCAAGAAAGGGCAATACCGCATCAACGTTACGCGCTACCTGCAAAGACTTGCCTATCTCACCACCGTGGATACGGCCAACCGGAAATTGTTCGACAACTACTTGGATATCGTTCCCGAATCGGACGAACGTTACGAACAGCCTACCCGCGCCGTTTTTTACGGGCCGGGCGTTTCTAAAAACGGTATGCGCCTGGAAGTGATTTACACGGTGGTGAACGATACCGTACAAAATTAGTTTTTTCATGTGTGGAATTGTTGCTTACGTAGGAAAGAAGCAGGCTTATCCCGTTTTGATGAAAGGGCTGCACCGGCTCGAGTACAGAGGATACGACAGCGCGGGCGTCTGCATATACAATCATAACCGTCTCAATGTATATAAACGTTGCGGCAAGGTTTCCGAGTTGGAGGAATTTGTGGCCGACAAGGATATGAGCGGCACCATCGGCATCGCCCACACCCGTTGGGCTACCCACGGTGAGCCGAACGCGAACAACGCCCATCCGCATTATTCGCAGTTCTCCGATTTGGCGCTGATCCATAACGGCATCATCGAAAATTACCAGACTATCAAGAAAGAACTGCTTAAGCAGGGCAGGACCTTTTACAGCGAAACCGATACCGAAGTGCTGGTGCAGCTTATCGACTATATCCGCATGAACAGCAAGGTGTCGTTGATACAGGCCGTGCATCAGGCCTTGAGCCAGGTGGTGGGAGCTTATTCGATTGCCATCATGTCGAAGGAATCGCCCAACAGCCTTATCGTGGCGCGCAAGGGAAGCCCGCTGGTGATTGGCATAGGCAAAGACGAGCTTTTTGCGGCTTCCGATGCCGCTCCTATTGTGGAATACACCAAAGACGTGGTTTATCTCGACGAAGAGGAGATAGCCGTTCTCTCCGTCACCGCCAAGGGAAAACCCAAATTGGAGATAACCAATCTTAAGAACGTCAAGAAAGTTCCGCTTGTGCACAAGCTGGAAATGAACCTCAGTACGTTGGAAAAAGGCGGTTATCCGCATTTCATGCTCAAGGAAATCTACGAGCAGCCCAAGACCATTCACGACAGCCTGAGCGGAAGAATCAACATTGAACGTAACACGGTAGCCCTTTCGGGCGTGATAGACCATAAGGAAAAATTCCTCAAGGCGCGCCGTATCATTATTGTGGGATGCGGCACTTCCTGGCATGCCGGTCTGGTGGGCGAATATGCCATAGAGGAATTGGCGCGCATTCCGGTGGAGGTGGAATATGCCTCTGAGTTCCGTTACCGCAACCCCATCATCTATCCCGACGATGTGGTGATTGCCATTTCCCAATCGGGAGAAACGGCGGATACCTTGGCGGCGGTCAAGATTGCCAAGCAGAACGGGGCTTTTGTGTATGGTATCTGCAATGTGGTGGGTTCTTCCATCGCGAGGGCTTCCGACAGCGGCAGTTATATGCATGCCGGTCCTGAAATCGGGGTGGCCTCCACCAAGGCGTTCACGGCGCAGGTGTGTGTGTTGATGCTTTTGGCACTCGCTTTGGGAAAAGAAAAGAAAACCATCAAGAAGTCAACCTTGGAGCAGACCGTAAAGGCGATGTACGAACTGCCCGAGAAAATCGAACAGGTTCTGAAGAAAGACCCGCAGATAGCCGATGTGGTAAAGATTTTCACTTATTCGAAGAATTTCCTCTATCTGGGACGTGGTTACAATTATCCGCTCGCGCTCGAAGGGGCGTTGAAACTCAAGGAGATTTCGTATATCCACGCCGAGGGCTATCCTGCCGCCGAAATGAAGCATGGGCCGATTGCCCTTATCGATGCCGAGATGCCGGTGGTGGTAATCGCCACCAATCGGGGAAACTATGAAAAGATCGTAAGCAACATACAGGAGGTAAAGGCTCGCAAGGGACGTATCATTTCTATCGTGAACGAGGGAGATACCGAAGTGAAGGCCTTGTCGGATTTCGCGATAGAGATTCCCCGTACGGAGGCGATTCTTTCCACGATTGTGGCTTGCATTCCCTTGCAGTTGATGGCGTATCATATTGCGGTGCAGAAAGGTTGCGATGTGGATCAGCCGAGGAATTTGGCGAAATCTGTAACAGTGGAATAATCTTTTTTTCGGGGGCTTTGCCCCCCTTTCCCCTTTTTCTTTGACTTTCCCAAAGAGGGGCGCGGTGCGCCCTATCCCCCTTATGTTACTTTTCTTTGTCTTGCCAAAGAAAAGTAACCAAAAGAAAGGCGTGTCCTGCGCGGACGGCGGTCCTCAGCGGACGGCATATGGTGCTGGCTTTGGCGCGTGGCCGCCCCGCACCCTGCGCGCTTGGCCTACGCCATGGAATAACTGCCGGGCTTCGCCCGCCAGAAAGGCACATTATACGAACCTGTCCTACGGAGATATAACTGCTGCATGTGCCTT
>CAMWTX010000017.1 GCA_947177315.1 uncultured Bacteroidales bacterium
GAACGCACCGTTTGGTTCCGCAGGTCTTCCAAGCCGTTGAAAGGGTCGGTGAGTTCTCCGAAAGTGGCTTGGTTGAGCGAGAGAGCCATGGCATTGATACTGAAATCGCGCCGTAGCTGGTCTTCTTGGAGCGTACCGGCTTCCACTACGGGTTTGCGCGAGCCGGGACTATAGGTTTCGCGGCGCGCGCCCACGAATTCCACTTCCAGGCCGTCGAATTCAAATTTGCAGGTGCCGAATTGTCCGAACTCCTGCAAGACGGGCGTTTCTCCGTATTTTTTGCCTATTTCTTGGCAAAGTTCCCGGCAAAGCCCGATGCCGTCGCCCATCACCACGCAATCCACGTCGGCAGAGCCTCTGTTTAGCAGCAAATCGCGCACGAAGCCACCCACCACATATACGGGAAGCCGGTGGCGGTCTGCCGTTTTTTCGATCAGTTTGAAAACGGGATGCGTAAGTTTTTCTTTCAGGTTCATCTCAGTACAAAGGTAAGGTTTCTGCCTTGCGCGGCAAAATGGTAGGATGTTCCGCTTTTTAACATCATTATGTGAATAATAGCGTATATCCGTCTTGAAAAAGACAAACAAATTGACTATTTTTGGCAGTTGTATTTTCGCTCAAAAGAGCGATATGAGCTTATATAAAGCACACTATTAAATAGTTGCAAAAATGGGTCTTTTTTCATTCATGAACAGGGAAATCGCGATTGACCTCGGAACGGCCAACACGATTATCATATATAACGACAAAGTGGTGGTGGACGAACCTTCGGTCATCGCTTTGGAACGCAATACGGGCAAGGTGCTCGCGGTGGGCAAATACGCCATGATGATGCATGGCAAGACACCCGACAACATCCGCACCGTGCGCCCCATGAAAGACGGGGTGATCGCCGATTTCCAGGCGACCGAAAGCCTTATGCGCGAGCTTATCAAGAAGATTCCCGCTCCCAAGTCGGTTTTCCCGCCGGCCTTGAAAATGGTTATCTGCATTCCCTCGGGTATTACCGAAGTGGAAGAACGCGCCGTGAGGGATTCCGCCGAACAGGCCGGAGCCCGCGAAGTGCGTCTGATCCACGAACCGATGGCGGCCGCTATCGGTATCGGCTTGAATGTGCTTGAACCCCACGGAAACATGGTGGTGGATATCGGCGGCGGTACGAGCGAAATCGCGGTCATCGCCTTGGGCGGCATCGTGAGCAATAAGTCTATCCGCATTGCCGGCGACGATTTCAACCAGGACATCAAGGAATACATGCGCAAACGCCATAACATCAGCATCGGCGATTACACTTCCGAACGCATCAAGATTGAAGTGGGTGCGGCGCTTCCCGAACTGGACACGCCCCCCGAGGATTTTGCGGTGCAGGGTCGCGATATGTTGACCGGTATTCCCAAAGAAATTGTGGTCAACTATGCCGAAATAGCGCAGGCTTTGGACCGTTCGATTCTCAAGATCGAAGCGGCGGTGCTCAATGCCTTGGAAATGACTCCGCCCGAACTTTCGGCGGATATATTCAAGACAGGTATCTATTTGGCGGGTGGCGGTTCGCTTTTGCGCGGATTGGACAAGCGTTTGGCGGCCAAGACCAAACTGCCCGTGCATTTGGCCGAAGACCCCTTGCGCGCCGTGGCTCGCGGTACGGGCATCGCGCTTAAAAACTTCGACAAGTTTACATTCCTGATCAAGTAGTTTTTGTTACGGGGAGCAGAAGATGAAGGCCATCTTTCAGTTGCTGAAACGTAACTTTTACGTGCTGTTGTTTTTGGTTTTGGAAGCCGTGGCGCTCACGCTGTATTTCCACTACCACCAGCAGCAACAGTCGCGCCTGTATGGATTCTGCACGGGCTTGAAAGGCGCGTTCCTTTCTTCGGGCGAATACCGTACCAGGGCAGAGCTTCGCCTCGAAAACCAGCGTCTGCAACGCGAAAACGCCCGTCTTCGCGCCGGTTTGGAAACCTCTTACCTGCAAACCGTCCATTTTCAGGATTCCACCACGACCGACAGCCTTTACCGGCAGATGTACGTGTTTCTGCCCGCCCGCATCATAGACGGGCATATCAACCATGCGGACAACTATTTCCTTTTGGACGTGGGTCGTGAAGAAGGCATCGAACCGGGCATGGCGGTGATTTCGCCCAATGGCATCATCGGCATTGTAGATAAGGTTTCGCAGCATTTCAGTTCCGTTATCTCGGTATTGCACCGTCAGAGCATGGTGAGCGTGCGGCTTGCCGCCACGGGCTATTCGGGCTCGCTTACCTGGCAGGGCGTGCGTTGCGACGAGGCTCTGTTGAGCGATATTCCTTCGCATGTGCCGGTAAGGGTGGGCGACAAGGTGGTTACCAGCGGACTTTCGGTCGTTTATCCGGGAGGCATTCCGGTGGGCTTCGTGTCCGAGATTTCGGGCAAGGAAGACGACTTTTACAGCCTCAAAGTGCAGTTCAGCGAAGACTATCGCCGCATAGACCAGGTTTATGTGGTGAAAAACCTTTATAAAGAAGACATCAACGCATGCAAACAAGCATCTGGAAAAATCTGATACGGTTCGTGTTCCTGATTCTTCTGCAAGGAATGGTCTTGGAACATATCGACCTGCCGGGCAACCTGCATTGCATGGTCTATCCCATCGCCATTCTGCTGTTGCCCTTGCAGACTTCGGCCGTGGTGGTGCTGTTGTCGGCTTTTACGGCGGGTCTGTGTGTGGACCTGCTTTGCCAGGTGCCGGGGCTGAATGCCGCCGCCGCCACTTGCATGGCGTTTGTGCGGGTGGTCTATATGCGTCTGAAAAACCGCCACGACACGGGGCGCGACAACGATTTGAGCGGTACGCCCCTGCCATCCCAGATGGGGTGGGGCGGCTTTGTCTCCTATACGCTCTGGTGTGTGTTTTTGTTTCACCTTTCCTATTTCATGATAGATGCTTTCAGCCTCAAGAACATATTGTATCCGCTGTATCTTACCGTAGGCAGTTCGCTGGTGTGCATTCTTTGCGTGGTGCTTACCGTAACGGTATTCAAGCCGAAAACCAATACGCGCTGATTTAGACAGATTGCACTATCTTTGCACTGTCTATGTGGAGAAAGTGGGGTTGAAGTTGTTGATAAAAAAGAAATTGCATGAAACCGAATTTTAAAAACGTCGATATCGCGGCCGGTGTTCCGGCGCGGAAAACAAAGGCGGAAAAAACAGAAGGAAACCTCTGGAATACGCCTGAACAGATTCCTGTAAAACCGTTTTACACCAAAGAAGACCTGCAGGGCATGGAACATCTGTCTTATGCCGCCGGTCTTCCGCCGTTTTTACGCGGGCCGTACAGCACGATGTACACTCAACGTCCCTGGACTATCCGTCAGTATGCGGGTTTCTCCACGGCCGAAGAATCCAACGCCTTTTACCGCCGGAACCTGGCGGCCGGGCAGAAGGGGCTGAGTATCGCTTTCGACTTGGCGACCCATCGCGGTTACGACTCCGACAACGAACGGGTGTTGGGCGATGTGGGCAAGGCCGGGGTAGCGGTGGATTCCATTCTGGATATGGAAATCCTGTTCAATCAGATTCCGCTCGACAAGATGTCGGTTTCGATGACCATGAACGGCGCGGTGCTGCCGATTCTGGCATTCTATATCGTGGCCGCCGAAGAACAGGGCGTAAAGATGGAACAGCTCAGCGGTACGATTCAGAACGATATTCTCAAGGAATTCATGGTGCGCAACACCTACATCTATCCGCCCAAGCCTTCGATGAAGATTATCGCGGATATTTTTGCGTTCACCTCTAAGAACATGCCTAAATTCAACTCCATCAGTATTTCGGGCTATCATATCCAGGAGGCGGGCGCTACGGCCGATATCGAGTTGGCCTACACCTTGGCCGACGGGCTGGAATATATCCGCGCCGGTATCAACGCTGGTATGAGCATCGACGATTTTGCACCCCGTCTTTCGTTCTTTTGGGGCGTGGGCATGAACCATTTTATGGAAATCGCCAAGATGCGCGCCGCCCGTATGCTTTGGGCAAAACTCATCAAGCAGTTCAATCCCAAGAACCCCAAGTCGATGAGTTTGCGTACCCACTCGCAGACTTCGGGTTGGTCGCTTACCGAACAAGACCCGTTCAACAACGTTACCCGTACTTGCGTGGAAGCTATGGGTGCGGCCTTGGGGCATACCCAGTCTCTGCACACCAATGCTTTGGACGAAGCCATCGCATTGCCTACCGACTTTTCGGCGCGTATCGCCCGCAACACGCAGATCTATATTCAGGAAGAAACTCAAATCTGCAAGGAGATAGACCCCTGGGCAGGTTCGTACTACGTGGAAAAACTCACGCACGAACTGGCACACCGTGCCTGGGATCTGATTCAGGAAGTGGAAAAACTGGGCGGCATGGCCAAGGCGGTGGAAGCCGGTGTTCCCAAGATGCGTATCGAGGAAGCGGCGGCCCGCAAACAGGCGCGTATCGACTCCAAGGTGGATACCATTCTGGGCGTGAACAAATACCGTTTGGAAAAAGAAGATCCCATCGAAACGCTCGAAGTGGACAACACCACGGTGCGCGAAGCGCAGATTGCCCGTTTGAAGAAACTGCGTGCCGAACGCAACCAGGCGGAAGTGGATGCGGCTTTGGCCGCGCTGACCCATTGCGCCGAAACCGGCCAAGGGAATCTGCTGGAACTTTCGATCGACGCGGCCCGCAAACGGGCCTCTTTGGGCGAAATTTCCTATGCGTTGGAAAAAGTATTCGGCCGTTACAAGGCCACCATTAAAACGATATCAGGCGTGTATTCATCGGAAATCAAGAAGGATGCTTTGTTTGAAGAGGCGTTGCGCAAAGCGCAGGCTTTTGCCAAGAAAGAAGGCCGCCAGCCGCGTATCATGATTGCCAAGATGGGGCAGGACGGACATGACCGGGGTGCCAAGGTGTTGGCTTCGGGTTATGCCGACCTCGGATTCGATGTGGATATGGGACCCTTGTTCCAGACCCCGGCGGAAGCCGCCCGGCAGGCCGTGGAAAACGACGTGCATATCGTAGGGGTTTCCTCGCTCGCCGCAGGGCATAAGACCTTGGTTCCGCAATTGGTGGAAGAACTCAAGAAGTTGGGGCGTCCCGACATTCTAGTGGTTGTGGGCGGCGTGATTCCTTATCAGGACTACGATTTCTTGTTCGAACACGGTGCCTGTGCGGTGTTCGGCCCCGGTACCGTGATTTCGGAAGCGGCCATCCAGATGCTGGAAATTCTGGAAAATATCCGTGCATAATCAAAAAACATACGCACATGAACCGTCACCTTTTACTCATCAGTAATTCGACCAATGCCGGAGAGGCCTACCTGGCCTGGCCGCGGCAGATTATCGCCGATTTCTTCAAGCGTTTCGGCATCAAGCGTGTGTTGTTCGTTCCTTATGCAGGCGTGGCGCCGGGTTATGACGCCTATGCGCAGAAAGTGGGCAAGGTATTCGCCGAAATGGGCGTAACCTTGGAGTCGGTTCACGAAACGGAATATCCTATCACGGCAGTGCAGCAGGCCGAATGTATTGTGGTGGGCGGTGGCAATACGTTCCATTTGGTGCACGAAATGCAGCGCACGGGCATTATGGATGCCATCCGCGAAAAAGTGTTGCAGGGATGCCCGTATATGGGTTGGAGCGCGGGTTCGAATGTTGCCTGTCCCACCATCAAGACCACCAACGATATGCCGATTATCGAGCCGGAATCTTTCAACGCACTCAATCTGGTGCCGTTTCAGATAAATCCCCACTATTTGGATGCCAATCCGGAAGGCCACGGCGGCGAAACGCGCGAAGACCGCATCAAGGAATTCATGGTGGTCAATCCCGATGTCTATGTGGCGGGATTGCGGGAAGCCACCTATCTGTTGGTGGAAAACGACACGATGCAGCTGTTGGGCTCGCGCAAGATGCGCCTGTTCAAGGCCGGCGAGGAAACGCGCGAAATAGAACCGGGCGACGTTTCGTTCCTGTTGTAGGAACAATCGGAAATTTAGAACCGATACAAAGAAGAGGGTCATGGAAAACTCCATGACCCTCTCTTTTCTTGAGCGGCAAACGGGCCTCGAACCCGCGACCTCAAGCTTGGGAAGCTTGCACTCTACCAACTGAGCTACTGCCGCAAAACGTGGCAAAGGTACAAAAAAAACAAGAGCGGTAACAAATCAAACGCTCAGTTTATTTGTTACCGCTCTCGATAAGGAGCAAATCCGTTTTTAGCGTACAATCATTAATTTCTGTGTCAGGTTCAGTTTTTCTCCAGATAACTGGATTACATACAGACCTTCGGTAAGTTGGTTGACGGGCATCAGGATGTTCTGTTTGCCGGCGGCAAGGTTCTTGTTGCCCAGGTCGAGCACGCAGGCACCGTTGTTGGCCAGCACGCGAACCCGGACGGTTTGGGCGGCGGGCAGTTCAAAAGACAGCATGCTGTATTCGTTGGCGGGGTTTGGGGCAAGAACGGTATGGTATGCCTGTTGTTCCTTTTCGTTGCTTACCGGGCTGAAACGAACCAGATAACGCAGGCTGTCCTTGTATTTCCCGTCATGGGTCATGAATTCCTGGTTGTTGGCATCGGTCATAGACAGATGTCCGGCACCATAGGTGGTATTGATGCCGTCTTTATTCTTGTCGTAGATGGTAAATGAATAGCAACCGTCCGCCAAGGTGGCTTTGCTTGTTCTCTGCACCGTAGTGTTGCCGGACAAATCAGGGTACGGACCTCCGGAAGCCAAGACACTGCCGCCAATCTCTTGGAGTTGCCAGGTGATATCGCTGCCGTATTTGTCCTGCCATATATTCACGTTGATATCATGGGTCGGAGTCAGCGCCAATAACTTGATGCCGTCCGCTTCTACCAGATTGTTGGTTTCAAATGAATAATCCTTTCCGTTGATTTTCGCTATTTTCATCGAAACGTTTTGGTTCACGCCACGTTGGGTAACGGCGATAGGCGCAGTTTCCAAGGAATAGGTCTTGTTGGCGGTCAAAGCCTCTTCCGGCTTGTATTCGAATTCCTGTGTTCCCGAAGGAGTTTCGTAATTGAAAACGATGGAAGTGATGGGTTCGGAGGCGATGGCGGTTTCCAGACGGTAAGAAAACCGGATATTGTTGTCGCAAGTGTTGTCGAGTGCCTGCTTCATGTTGCTCAGTTTTATATAATGATTGGGAGAGTTTTTATGCTCCATTTCCACCTTGCAGGCGTTCAGCACTTCATTGTGGCTTTCGGTTACAAAGGCAATGAAATGAAGGTCAATCAAATTCAGGTTTACATTCTTGATGGTTTCGGGCAAGGTTTTGGTATAAGTCTTTTCCACAAAAGAGCCCTGGGTGGTGGTCGTTACGGCATCGCCCCATTGACCGGTAAGGAAATCGCGGAAAGCATGATGATGGATGTATTTTCCACCGGGCAACACCTGCGCCGGATTATAACTCGCACCGGCTTGCGTACCTACAATATTGTCTTGCGTGACCGCTACATGAATATAGTTGGTTGCGGCAGCGGAGTTGGCGGTATAATATACCTGCACGGTAACCGAAAGGGTACGGTTTTCCCAGTCTAATGTTCCTTTGGCGGCGATATTGACCGGACTTGCCATCGCCAAGATTTTAGGTACATTGGTTGCCCATGAGCCACGGTCGGTTGCCGTGTTTTTTCCGCTGAAGATATGGCGGCTTACCGAGCCGGCCGGAAATCCGCCCACGCCGGCATTGCTGACCAAAGCTTCTCCGTATTCCGTGCGCAGATCCACTTCTCCTGGATTAGGATCGGCATAACTACCAGCATGTATGTTCATAATGAACAAATCGTCCGGATATTGTTCCAACAAGGCGTTGGCACGGGCGTGACCGTCAGGACAAAAGCCGCAGTGAATTCCCGTGTACTCTTCCAGAAGGGCCTTGCGGCTCTGGGGCTCTTCGCTCACAAAGCGCGTCTGGGCGGAGGCGATGCCGAAGCCCATCATGGCTGCGGCCGCCAAAAAAGAAACGATTTTTTTCATAAGGCAAATGTTTTTCTATTGTTTGGTGAACCTGCGTTTACGTAGGCGGTTGTAAAGATACAATAAGTCGAGAGCAAAAGCAAACCACGTTTGATTTTGCCGAGACGGAGTATCTTCAACGAAGTTAAAGATACGATTTATTATATTTGCAACACGAATCCTAATCGAAAGAAAGATATGCAGACTTCAACGGTCAATTTCTACGAATTGAGTTACAAGAAGGCGCAAACCTACGCTTTTGCCGCGCTGTTCGTTGCAGGCAACATCCTCTTGCCGCAGTTGTGCCATCTGGCGCCTCAAGGTGGCCTTACTTGGCTTCCTATCTATTTCTTTACCTTGATAGGCGCGTATAAATACGGCTGGAAAGTGGGCTTGTTGGTAGCTTTGGCCTCGCCTTTGGCCAATTCGGCGCTCTTCGGGATGCCTGCCGCGGCCGCCTTGCCCGCCATTGTGTTGAAGTCGGTCTTGCTGGCGGTTGCCGCCGGCTATGCCGCCCAAAAGTTCCAAAAAGTTTCCTTGCTGTTGCTCTTGGGCGTGGTGCTGTTCTATCAGGGCGTGGGAACCTTGGGCGAATGGGCGCTCAAAGGCGATTTCTATCTGGCCGTGCAGGATTTCCGTATCGGTATTCCCGGCATGCTGGTGCAGGTAATCGGCGGCTGGCTCGTTATCAAATTCTTAATGCGTAAATAATCATGATGAATATGGTTCTGCTCGGTATTTTGGGTTGGCCGGAGCTATTGGCTTTGGCCGTGCTGGTGTTGTTGCTTTTCGGGGGCAAGAAGATTCCCGAATTGATGAAAGGCTTGGGAAAAGGCGTGCGTTCCTTTAAAGACGGCGTGAACGGGGTGGAAAAAGACCTGGAAGTAAAAGACACCGACCCCAAGCAAACTCCCGAAAACAAAGAATAAATGGATTCCGGCGGGAAAACGCAGTCTTTTTGGGAGCATCTGGACGATTTGCGCCACAGCTTGATCCGTATCGTGATAGCGGTCGTGGTGCTGGCGGTGGCGGCATTCTGCCTTAAAGATCCGCTTTTCGACTGGGTGCTCGCTCCGCAAAAAAGCAGTTTCATAACCTACCGCCTTTTAGCGTACCTGTCTTCCTGGATGGGCGCCGAAATAGGCGATTTTTCCGTTCCCCTCATCAACACAGGTCTGGCGCGGCAGTTTGTCCTGCATATGAAGACCGCGCTGTGGGCGGGCGTCCTCTTGGCATCCCCCTATATCCTCTATCAGATTTTTCGCTTTGTTTCCCCTGCCTTATACGCCAACGAAAGGCATTACGCCCTGCGCGTGTCCGGCAGCGGCTACCTGCTGTTCATGATAGGCGTGGCGGTGGGCTATCTCCTGATTTTTCCGCTTACTTTCCGTTTTCTGGGCACTTATACGGTAAGCGACGAAATTACCAATCTCATCAGCTTGGATTCCTATATCTCCACCTTGATGAGCATCTGCCTCACGATGGGCATCGTTTTTGAAATACCCGTTCTTTGTTGGCTGTTCGGAAAACTGGGATTTCTGACGGCAGATTTTATGCGGAAATACCGCAAACACGCCATCGTGATTATCGTCTTTGCCGCCGCCATTATCACACCCACTTCCGATATCTTTACGCTTACGGTCGTTTCCTTGCCCATGTACCTGCTCTACGAAGCGGGCGTTTGGATTGTAAGGCGCACGGCCCGGAAAAAGGTGGAAAATTAATTCTGTTCTTTTTCGTCTTCTTTGTGTTCGTAGAAGAACTCTTCGATTTTGGCGCGCAACTGCGTGGGAGAAACATTGTAGGTTACGTTGCCGAAAAGGCAGTAGGAGATGGAGCCCGTTTCTTCCGAAACCACAATCGCCAGGGCATCCGATTGTTCGGTAACGCCGATGGCCGAGCGGTGGCGCAGCCCCAGGGCTGCAGACACGTTTTTATTGGCGGTTACCGGCAGGATGCAACGGGCGGCCAGTATCTTGTTCCTTTCGATAATGAGCGCCCCGTCGTGCAAGGGGCTGTTCTTAAAGAAGATGTTTTCAATCAGCGCGCTCGAAATCAAGGCATCCACTTTCTCGCCGGTGGCCACCGTGCTGGGCAGACGGTTCAGCTGGGTAAGGATAATCAAAGCGCCGGTCTTTTCCTGACTCATGTGCATGCACGCCTGAATGATAGGGGTGATGCTCAGTTCCCGTCGGGTGATGCGCCGGGTGTTCAGTCGGCCGAAAATCAACCATTTGCGCCTATTCTGTATGGCTCCCGGTGTGCTGAGCATAAACAAGGCGCGCCGTAATTCGGGTTGAAACACGATTACCAAGGCCAGTAATCCCATGCTGATGACCCGGTCGAGGAGTTCGGTGGTGATCGACAGCTCGAACTGTTGCGCGATTTTCCAGAAGATATAGATGCCGATAATGCTCAACACTACGTTCAGCGCTGAGGTTCCCTTGATTATCTTGTAGAACTGGTAAGCCAGGAATGCTACAATCGCCAAGTCGATGATTTGGATAAAGTCAAGGTTCAAGAACCATTCGGAGATTGTTTCCATGGGCGTTCCGTGTGGGTTTATGTTTAATTACGGTCGGGATTTTCCTCCCCGTCTTTGCGGCATTGGCAAAAAATCCTTACGCATTGGGCGGCTTCCTTCACGTCGTGCACGCGAAGAATCGCCGCGCCGTTTTGCAAGGCTATCATATTGGCAGCCGTGGTGGCGTTCAAGGCCTCCTGCGGTGTGCAGCCAAGCAGTTTGTACAGCATCGATTTACGCGACATGCCTGCCAACACCGGGGCGTGGAGCATTTCGAAATCGTGCAGGTGAGCCAGCAGCCGATAGTTGTGTTCCAAGGTTTTGGCAAAGCCGAACCCCGGGTCGATGATGATATCGTGGATGCCGGCCTCGTGCGCCTGCTGCATTTTCTGCGAAAAATACAGAATCAGGTCGGTCACCACATCTTGGTAACGCGGTTTATCCTGCATTGTGGCGGGTGTTTCCCTGAGGTGCATGAGCACGTAGGGTAGTTGCAACCGGCCCACGGTGGCGAACATCTCCGCATCGTAGGCTCCGCCCGAAATATCGTTGATGATGTGCGCCCCGCAGTCGGCCGCCATACGGGCAATCTCCGCCCGGAAGGTATCCACCGAAACCAACAGATCGGGAAAACGCGCGGTAATGGCGCCAAGCGTGTCCTGCAGACGGCGGCGTTCCTCGGCGGCATCGGGCAGTTCCGCTCCCGGACGGGAAGAAACGGCGCCTATGTCGAGAATATCCATACCGTCCTGCATCATCCGTTCCACTTTGCGGAGTGCCGTTTCTGTATCGGGAATCCGGCTTTGTTCGTAGAAAGAGTCGGGGGTAAGGTTGAGGATTCCCATCACCAAGGGACGATCCCATACGAAAAGGTTACCCCGCACATTGAGCGAACAAGCCATCGAAAAACCGAAATTTAGGTAATTGCAAAAGTACCTAAACATACGTACTTTTGCAAGGTACGCAGAAGCAATTCCATTATGAAAGCAACGCAGACCAACGGGCAGTTCAAACAGGTGCTTGACGAATGCCGGGCTTTGTATGTGGCCAAGCTGGGCGATTACGGCGCGGCATGGCACGTGCTCCGTCCCGCCTCGCTCACCGATCAGATTTTCATCAAGGCCAAACGCATCCGCACCATACAGATAACGGGCATGCAGATGATAGGGGAGGATATCCGCGACGCTTTCATGGCCATTGTCAACTATTCGGTTATGGCGCTTATCCAGGCCGAGTTGGGCTTTGAAGATTTTCCGTTAGGCAAGCAGGCCGCCATCGAGGCCTACGACCGCTACGCCCAGCAGACCTACGAACTCATGGTAAAGAAAAACCACGATTACGGAGAAGCTTGGCGCAGCATGCGGGTGGGTTCGCTGGTCGATATTATCCTGATGAAACTCCTGCGCATCAAGCAGATTGAAGATGCCAACGGCGCCACCACGGTGTCGGAAGGCGTGGAAGGCAACTATTGCGACATGATAAACTACGCCGTGTTCGCCCTTATCAAGCTGAACGAAGAAGACAACGCCAACAAGAAAACCACGAAATAAGATGAAAAAGTTATCGCTTCCCGATTGGATACCTTCGTATGCCATCCTGCTGTTGACCCTGCTTCTGGCGGTGGGTATAGCCCTCTTTCCGGGTCTGAGCTGGATTTTTCTGATTCTTTTATGCGCCAACATCGTGTTCTGCGTGCTCAACCGCAAGCGTTTCACCCATTCGGCGGCGGTGGTTTTCCGTTGCCTGACAGGGGCGCTGTTCATCTATTCGGGCTTTTCCAAAGGCGTTGACCCGCTGGGCACACAATATGTGATACACGATTATCTGGAAGCCTTCAATATGCCGTGGCTCACCGGGCTGGCTCTCGCCGGTGCGTTCTTTCTCAATATGTTGGAATTTACCTTGGGCGTGTTGCTGCTGTTCAATGTAAAAATCAGATATACGGCCTGGATTACGGCACTCATGATGGCGTTCTTTACCGTACTCACCCTCAATGACGCCATTTCCGAACCCGTTCCCGACTGCGGTTGCTTCGGCAAGGCCTTGGTGATAACCAATTGGCAGACTTTCTATAAAAACCTGGTGCTGGATGCCTGCGTGCTGGTATTGCTGTTCTCCTTGAAAAATCTCACGAGCCGCAAGTCCTGCCGCACCGACTGGTCGGTTATCGGCATCACGATGCTGCTTTTTCTCGGCTTTGAGTACTACAACTACCGCTATCTGCCGGTGCTCAACTTTCTGGATTGGAAAGAAGGTATAAGGCTTTTTCCCGAAAACCCGCTGCCGGTGCGCCATTACCTTACTTACAAAGACCTGCGCACGGGCGAGGAAAAAGAATACCTGATGTCGGAATGTCCTTTCGGGGATGCCGACTGGGTGGCGAACAACGAGTTCGTTTCGCGCCGCGACGAAGATCCCAATCCGCATACGGCCAACATCAACATTGTGGAAAAAACCGAGGAGGAAGACCCCGGATATGATGTAACCAAAACGCTTTTGGAACAGGAAAATCCTTTGGTTCTCGTGGCGGTTTACGATTTGGAGGCCGCCAACCCCAAAGGCATGGAAAAAACGGCGGAATTCGTGCGCATGGCACGGGAAGCCGGCGTGGATGCCTGCTTTCTGACCGCCTCCTCCATGGCGCAGACCGAAACCTTCCAACAGAAATACGGATTGGAAGACTTTCCGTTCTATTATGCAGACAACACCTCCATCAAGGCGGTGATCCGTTCCAATCCGGGCATCGTTTTGGTAAAGGACGCATACGTGCTCAAATTGTGGGATTGGCGGCGACTGCCTTCGTTTAACGAAGCAGGCGTGCCCGCCCGATAAAAACATACGCTCATGAGAAGAAAAATTGTGGCGGGAAACTGGAAGATGAACCTCCGTTTTCAGGAAGCCGAAGAATTGTTGGACGAATTGGCCTCACGTTTGGAAAAAGAACAGCAGCGCCGCGATGTGGATGTTATCGTCTGCCCGCCTTTTCCTTATCTGGAAATGGCCTACGACCTGGGTACGGACGAAGAAGATACGAACATGGTATATTACGCCGTGGGCGCCCAGAATGTGAGCGAACACGACAAGGGTGCCTATACGGGCGAGATTTCGGCCGCCATGCTTTCGTCGATGAATATCGAGTATTGCATCGTGGGGCATTCCGAACGCCGCAAATATCATGGAGAAACCGATGCCATGTTGGCGCGCAAGGTGGAAAGCCTGCTGCAGAACGGCATCGTTCCTATCGTATGCTGCGGCGAATCCCTCGAAGAACGCGAGGCGGAAAACCATTTCAAGGTAATCGAGCGCCAGCTTTCCGAAGGGCTTTTCCATCTGGAACCGCTCGATTTTTCGCGCATCATCATTGCCTACGAACCGGTTTGGGCGATCGGCACGGGCAAGACCGCCACGCCCGCGCAGGCGCAGGAAGTGCATGCCTTTATCCGCAACCTCGTGCAGGAAAAATACGGCAAGGAAACCGCCCGGCAGATACCTTTGCTGTATGGCGGAAGCTGTAATCCCGCCACCGCGCCCGAACTGTTCGCCCAGCCCGATATCGACGGCGGGCTGATCGGAGGGGCATCGCTCAAGGCAGGCGATTTCATTTCGATTGTCAATTCTTTCGAATAGCCTTATTATGGAATATGTTTCGGTTTGCCTGCGCCATGCCTTGGAGCAGGTGCCGCTGGATTTGCTGGTGGATGCCTTGGGAGAGGCGGGTTTTGAGAGTTTCGAGACCGAAGAGGGCGTTCTTACCGCCTATATCCGCCGTCCCGACTACCAACAAAACAAGGCGGAAATCGAAGCCGTCCTGGCCGAATACGGGCCTTTCTCCGGCCGTGAGGACACGGTAATCCAAGACCAGGATTGGAACGCGGTTTGGGAAAGTTCCTACCAGCCCGTGCGTTTCGGCGATTTCTGCTTTGTGCACGCACCTTTCCATGAACCGCTTGCAGAAGTGAAGTACAATATCCGCATTGAGCCCAAGATGTCTTTCGGCACGGCGCATCATCCCACCACGGCTCTGATGATAAGCTTCCTGCAGGAAAATCCGCCGATAGGCGAAGACGTACTCGATATGGGCTGCGGCACGGGTGTATTGGGTATTTTGGCGGCCATGCAGGGGGCAAAAAGCGTAACGGGCATCGATGTGGATGAATGGGCCTACCGCAACGCGCTCGAAAATGTGCAGGCCAACGGTTTGATACAGCCAAACGAGCAGAGCCGAGCTTGCTCGAGCTATGCCGTGGCGAAAAACCGTGCCTTGAAAAGGAACGGCTTTGCGGAACAGGGTTCATGCCCCTTTGTCATAAAACTAGGGGATGCCCGCCTTCTTTCAGGCCTGAAGTTCGACCGCATCATCGCCAACATCAACCGCAATATCCTTGTAGGGGATATGGAAGCCTATTCCGCCGCCCTCCAACCCGGCGGCAGCCTTTATCTGAGCGGCTTCTATTT
Organism: uncultured Bacteroidales bacterium; assembly: GCA_947177315.1. GTDB lineage: Bacteria > Bacteroidota > Bacteroidia > Bacteroidales > P3 > Pullibacteroides. The sequence goes on from CAMWTX010000017.1 coordinate 14,970, forward strand.
AGAAGACATGGAGGTGCTGGAGCGGGCGTGTAATGCGCATCGACTTTTCTATAAGCGGCATAAGACCCAGGATAATTGGGCTGCGATGCTCTTTGTAAAAAAATGATTTTTTGAAAAAAGCGTTTTGAACGGTAATCTGCTTCGTTGGAAGGCTTGTCTTCCTCGGTCACTTACGGAAGTAAGCTCCCTCGTTGCCTTCGCCTTCCGCCTCGCATCTCACCATTCAAAACGCTTTTTTCGTTCTGGCTTCGAAATAGGGGAGTTGAATTAATGCAATCTGCTTCGTTGGAAGGCTTGTCTTCCTC
>CAMWTX010000018.1 GCA_947177315.1 uncultured Bacteroidales bacterium
GTTCTCTATCGTTTCGAGGTCTTTGAGCTGCAGTTCGGCATCGATGATTTCCTTGTCGCGCACCGGATCCACACTGCCATCAACGTGGGTAACGTTCGGGTCGTCGAAGCAGCGCAGCACATGGATAATGGCATCCGTTTCGCGGATATTGGCCAGAAACTTATTGCCCAGGCCTTCGCCCTTGCTCGCCCCTTTCACTAGGCCGGCTATATCCACAATCTCCATCGTGGCCGGAATCACTTTCTTGGGATTATCGATTTCCACCAAAACGCTCAGGCGTTCATCCGGAACGGTAATCACGCCCACGTTGGGCTCGATGGTGCAGAACGGAAAATTGGCCGCCTGCGCCTTGGCGTTGCTCAAACAATTGAACAAGGTGGATTTCCCTACATTGGGCAATCCCACAATTCCACAATTCAAAGACATTTGCTGTTGTTTTTCGTAAAGGAAACAGGGTGGTTCCAGCACAAAGAGCGCGGGAACACCCTACATAAAAGTTGCGCCTCCCTATTGGCATAGAAAGGCGCAACCTGCGGTCGTCGAGAGAAATTAGGCACCGATCTTGGCCTTGTAGTCGGCGGCACTCATCAACGAAGCCACGGCAGCGGCATCCGTCAATTTCACTTTGATGATCCAGCCTTGTCCGTAAGGATCTTTGTTTACCAAAGAGGGATCGTCGGCCAAAGCGGGGTTGAGTTCCAGGATTTCGCCGGCGGCGGGCAACAGCAATTCCGAAACGGTCTTTACGGCTTCGATATTGCCGAACACTTCGCCTGCGGAAAGGGTTTCGCCTTCGGTGGTAACATCTACGAAAACAATGTCACCCAATTCTTTCTGAGCGTAGTCGGTAATGCCTACCAAGGCCGTTTCGCCTTCTACCTTGATCCATTCGTGATCTTCGGTGTACTTGAGGTTTTCAGGAAAATTCATATCGTAAGTTGTTTAATGTTTTTCGTTGTCAAAGCTCCGCGAGCCAACAAGGTGTAAAAGTAAGGCTTTTTTGGGAAAACACCAATTTGCATTCTCCTCTCATAGAATGAATCTTCAAGGATATTGCCCGGTATCTACCTTCAGCCTCTATTTTATAAAATAACCTCCTGTTTTTTTTGCGCCCCGATACTCAATAACGCCATTATCCGACAGGGTTTTAATCGACCTCATCAAGGTTCTCAGGCCAATATTCAATTGGGCGGCAATCGCCACCGCACTAAGCCCCTCATGAAGCTCAAGCAACGAAACAATCTGTTTTTCGCGTTCTTTTATCGTGCCATTTATCGTGCCATTTATCGTGCCATTTATCGTGCCCACTTGTTTTTCTTTGACAGGCTTCATAAACGTTACGGTAAAGAAACCCTTCGTATCAAAGATTGGAGCCGGCAATCCGGCATCCTTCATCAACTGACACATACGGGGGATACCCGAGCCGATTTTCTCGACAAGGTGCATGCGAGAGAATAATCCAAAAATCAATGGATTCCGGCTCATGCTCTTATGCCCAAACTTCTCCGCCACCATCGGCAATAATCCGCCCGGATTAGAAATTTCCACCCTATCGTCGTAGATCTCCACCATTGCGGTCGCCCCCTCTTCATAAAAATCTCTATGGCAAATGGCATTCATAACAGCCTCTTTAAACACATCCAAAGGAATCTCCCATATTTCCTTTCTTGCATCTGTTCCCTCTATGATATATTCAACATCCAACTTGCTTTCAATCCATGAAAGCGTATCGACATATTGCCTGTAAAGAGGTCCGACAAACGTTTTATCATCGATAATATGTACTTTATCAATACCTTTAAATCGAACACAACGAATAGCCGCATGGGGAAATTTACGTTCCGGTTCTCGGCCAAAAAACAATGCTCCGGCATTTTTAACAACCCCTTCGTCAGTTAGCAATTCAAGATTATCAAACAATTGCGATATTGGCAAAGTATCCGATATATGTGCTTTCTCAAGGAACAATTTAAAGTTTTGAGAATCTATATCCTTGAACATATCAAATCCAGAACAAGGAACAGCGTCATAGAATATTTTGGAACACTCGGCAAAAAAAGCCCGCATTTCTTCAGCTGTTCTGAGTTTTTGGCAGTTCGCACCCTCCCGAATATAGATAACGCCTCCCGTTATATATGGCTTATCCTTGCCGCAGGGAATATCTATTACCCAAACGGTCTTGCCGTCAATATCAACAGCGTATATCTTACATTTTAGAGATGGAGAGATTTCACCTATGGCATCCTGTATGGCAGATCGTTTATCATTGTCTATTTCCGCACCGACAATCTTATTGTCATTATCCACCCCTATCAGAAGATAACCCCCGGACGCATTGGCAAACCCCGCAACTTCGTACACAATCTCACGAACCTTGGAGGGCACACTGCGTTTAAAGTCCACATTGTAGCCTTCCCCTGCCTTGACTAGTTCAAGTATTTGCAATGCATTCAACATACCCATCCTTATTGCGTGAATTTATAGGTGAGGCTGATGCCGCCGCGGCCGTTGCTGTTGTAGAACTGGTTGGCGATATAGGGCTTGTTGAGCGTCATGTCGTAGAATACGCGCGCCGAAATCTGCCGTGTGATCTCGTATTCGGCGTAGAGGTTGATGGATGTGATGAGCGCGCCTTCGGAGGGCGTGTTGAGCTGCTGGTCTATCTTGCGCAGAAGACGGATATTGTCGCGGATACTCAGGTCGGCGCGCAGCACCACGTCGCTGCTGATGCGGCGTTTGCCCGCCCCGCCCGAATTAACCTTGAAGCCGACGTTCTTGATGCGGTATCCCGCCCCGATAATCCATTCCTTGGTGCGCATCTCGGTAATCTGGTTGTTGACGAAGCTCAAGCCTATCTGCCGGCTCTGACGGTATTCGAAATTGAACGAAAGGTCGTTCACAAACGTCATGTTGAGCTTGATAAGGGGCGAGAACTGTTCGCTGAGCACGATGCCGTCCATGATATAGCGCGAGCGGAAATTGCCGCCGGCGTCGATGTTCTCCACAAAATCCTGCGCGTCCCGATACAGCAGGTTGTTGGTATAGGAGCCCACGGTATAAGACGATGAATAGGCGTGCGAAATCGAGAAATTCTTGAACACCTTGCGCACCCCTTTTATCTTGGTGAGCCCCGAATAGGTAAGCGACCAGTTGGGCAAGGGAAACTTATCCATAGCCGAAAGCGACACCTTGTAGGGATCACGCCCCGTGTAGGCGGCAATCAGGGCGGGGAGCATCACATCCTGGCTGTTCGACATATAGCCCTGCGGAAAATCGCGCCGCGCCACCGTATCGTAACGGTAGGCATTCCGGTTATAGCCCGGCATGGTGTTGTTGTCGGCCAGACGTTCGGCAATCACAATGCGGTTTTCGAGAAACTTGCGGTAGGTCTTGTCGAAATAATTCTTGTCGAATTTGCTGAAGGCCGTTCCTATCATCACGTTGGTTACGTTGTAACTGCCGTTCAGCAAGGGATTGGTTTCGCGGAAATCGCCCGTGGCGCTATGGTAGGTGTAGTAAGACGATTTGTTTTCCACCTTGCTGTAGCCGAAATTGAGCGTGATGCGGAAATCCACGAAAGGTTCCACCGAAACCTGCGCCGTGACACTTTCGATAAACTGCTTGTGGTAGGGCGTGGTCATGAGGCTGTCGGTGGAGAGCCAGCCGTTCATGGCCGCGCGGCGGCGTATGTCGGCCTGCGAACCGAACAGGGCGAATCCCGCGCCCGGCGCATCCTTGCCGAAATTAACGCCGAACAGGTCGGGTTCGGGCATGAAACCGGGCAAGGAGGTTCCTTCGTTACGGCTGTAGCTGATGTTGGCATCCCGCACCATCATCAGGAAACGGAGCGCGCCCTTGTATATGGTTTTCCAGGCGCTCTTTACTTCCGCCTCGTCTTCTTTGGCGTTGGCGCGGCTCATAATCGTGTTGCTCCGGCCACCCCGGCGGTTGCGGCGGTTACCGTCGTTGATCTTCTTGAGGAAGGGCACTTTGTTGTACAATCCCACCAGGTTCACCGACCCGTTGGCCGACAAATCCATCGAGTTGCTGATAACATTGCCCAGGCGTTCCTGCGTGGCCAGCGAACCGCCTTCCCAGCGATAGACGGCGTTGTAGGCCGCGCTTCCTTCCACCCAGTCGAAAATGGGAATCTTGTTGATGGGCAAGGTATAGGTAAGACCCAGGTTCTGGTCGTAATTGGTCATGTTGCCGCCCTGGATGAAACTGCGCCATACCGAATCGCGGCGGGAGGCGGTGTTGATGCGTCCGGGCGGTTCTCTCAGGTAGCTGTTGGCGTTGGCGGCATAGTTGATGCTGATCGACTTGGTGAGGTCGTAACGGAAATTGTAGTTCCGGCTCCAGTCAAAACGCTTATAGACCGTGGATGGCATCAGGATATCCCAATCGGCGTTCTTGTTGCGCATCTTGCTTTCGGAATACTCGCGTTCCAGCTCCATGTTGAACGAGAACATATTGGGAATATAATTCACATTGAAGTCGGTAAGTATCGCCGCCCAAGGGTTCGAGGCCATCTTGGTCTTGCCCAGGGGGGTAAAGAATCGGGAAGTGGTGGAATAATCGTAGCCCAGCCCGCCCCGATGGATGGTCTGATTGTCGAACTCCATGTCTTCGTCGCGGTGCAGCGTACTCGAATAGGCATACGAAACGTTGAAGTTCTCGATATCCCAGAACTGAGGCTGCCTTTCGGCGTTGGTACGTTCCTTGCGCACGTTCATCAGGTTTACATTCTGACGTATCGTGTAGTCTTGAATGGCTTTCTTGAATTCTTTCTTTTCCTGCTTGCCCGTATAGGCTCCCATTTCGTCTTTGGTCAGCACGTCGGGGTCGAGCGGATTGTACTTGGGATTGCTGATCGTGGAGGACAAATCGTAATGCACCGGCAGTTTCACGCCCGCTTTCTCCGGCAGGAAACGCCCCATTTCCAAATCGACGGCCACATCGTAAGAACCGGTATTGCTTTGCGACAGCTCGGTAAGCTTCTGTTCCAACTGTCCGAAATTGGCCTGCGTATAGGCCCCCGCCACCGAAATGCTACCCAAATCGCCCAAGGCCAACTGGGCGCGCGCCGTGGCCGCCACCCCGCCTTCTTTCTTGAATTCGTTCAGGCTGAACTCGTTGACCCACACTTCCACCGACTTGGCCAAACCGTCGTCATCCCCACCCGTCCGGTTCCTTTCCGGATTGCGCAAGCCTATCAAGATAGTCTTGACCGCACTGATGGCAGGCGTTCCCTTTACCGAATACGTGGCCTTGCCTATCTGCTCGGAATAAACGGTGGCGTAGGAATTAGAGCCCGATTCGCGCATGAGGCGGTTGCGGTGTTCCTTTACCTTTACCAAGGCACTCAGGTCTATCTCCACCTTGTTGGCTTCCGGCCAAACCAGTTCGCGCGCGCTCTGCCCCCATTCGGTATAGCTCAGGGGAATTTCGTATTCGTAGTAATTGTCGGTATTGTCCGCGCCGAAACGGATAAAGAGATGCACGTCGCCATCGCGGGCGTTATCCATTTCATACACTTTTTCCATGTGCACGAACATCTCCATCTTCTTGAACTGGCGCATGTCATAGGTGGTGTTCCGATAGATACCGCGCGCATCGCCGTCGGCCAGATTGGTTACCTTGAGGCTCAACGACTGTTCGTTCATCTCCACGTTGTTCTGGTCGGCCGGGTCAAGCATACGCTCGATGCCCGGAGGCAACACATAGCGGATGGGCGTGCGCTGGCCGTTTTCTTCCACGTTCACCGTAGCCACTTCGAAGGTGGTCTGCGAACCGCCCGGCACGGTTTCTCCGGGTTCCAGCAACGTATTGTCGTATTTGCGCCAATCAGAACGCACCAAGTCCAAGGCCGCAAAACGCAGGATAACCGGATCCTTGAAGCCTTTGAGGAACATACGCACAAAGCGCACCGACTGCAGGTTGCGCATCTGCCCCACCACCTTGTCGGGTTCCTTTACGGGAATCTTGAACTGATACCATTTTACCTTGTCGGTGGTATTGTTGCTCAGCTTCACACTGGCTTCATAGACATCGGTAATGTAGTTCTCGCCCACCTCCATGTGGTCGGGGTCGAGCGGTATCTCGTATTGATAGTAATTTTCGGCTTCGTTGAGCGTATTGTCTTCGCTGATATCCTCGGTATTGGGATAGTTGGTCTGCTGGGTGGGGTAAGGTTCGGGATTGTCGGCGTTGGAGGGCGAGTTTCCGTCGGGGTTGTTGTAGAATTTGTAACGGTCGGCAATCTTGTTGTCCGAATGGTGCACGGTATCCCAGATGCCCCGCCTGAAATAGATGTAGTTGTCGGAGGAGGGGTCTTCGTAAAGCTTGCGGTAGGCCTCGGAGTTCTGCCCCACGATTTCGCCCATGTCGGAGAGGAACTGGCGGAAAAAGTCCCGTTCGTCGCGGGAAGAGAGACCGTCGAGCCCCACGTCCTGATACTTGCGCGCGGAGGGTTCGTTGTCGAAACTGTTCACGATGGCCTGTATCGAAGGAACGCGCCCCCATTGGGTCTCATCCACATTTTCCACCACATCCGAGGTGGGCAGCCCATTTTCGAAAGACTTACGCCCGTCGCGCAGCACGTCTTCGGATATATCCCCCAGGTTGAAATACAGCGTACCGCCCGAATGGCGCGGATTGCCGTCCTTGCCATCCATGCCGATAAAGGGGTTCATGACCCAAAACTCGATATACTCCACATTCGCCGCCTCGAAATCGGTGTTGGTTACCTTGCGCATCACCCCGCCCCAACGGGATTCGGGGTCGCGCAGACTACCGTCGGCATTGATACCGGCGGTAACGCCGCCCACCGGCCGGGCATCGTAGTTATACGGACCGCGTTCGGAGGGATAGAAGGCCACGTTGAGCACCGTCAGGGTCTGGGCTTCGTTGGAGGAAAGCTGGCGGCCGGGGAACACTTCGTTTACCAGCACACGGCGCGTGTAATGGTTGGAGAGGTCTTCCTTGGTGATGTTCTTGGGTCTTGCGCTGCTGTAGAAGATAGGATCCACCGTGTACCACGCCAATTTGGCGCGGTTGCGGCCCGTAACGGTGGTGGAGGCGTATTGGTCGGAGGATTCGGGAAAGAGGTCGTTCTGCTTTTGCGGCGTACTGGCCAGATACCACGAATAAGGCTCCTTGATGTTGATGGTGCTCTTGCTGCTTTCGAAGTCGTCGATATAGGTGGTTCCCGAACGGCCGATGGCACGCGAGTGCCCCGGCAGAAAATGGGCGAACTCCCCGTAAAGGCTGATGCGCGAAGGAGCCTTGCTGTCTTCGAACGGCAGAATGGCATCCACCGCCTTGGTGAGCCAGCGGCTCTCGCGGTCGTAGGAGGCGTCGAAACCGTAGATGGTATTGGAAATGGGCTCCTCGCCGTAGTTTACCTTTTGGGTGAGCGCGCTTTGGCGCAGGTTCATGATGGTACCGCCCACATAGAAATGTTCATCGAAGAAGTGTTCCACCCGCAGCCCCATCATGCGTTTGGTGAGCAGGCTGTTGGAGCGGCTTTCGGTCTTGATGTCGATGGGAACGCCCGAAGCGAGCACGCCCGGATTGATGATCTGCACGATACCGGCGGAATAGTTTACCGTATAGTCTTGGTTTTCGACCAAAGGCGTGTTGCCCGCCATCACCGTAACCGAACCTTCGGGCAGGTTATACGCGCCCAGGCTTATTTCGCTGCCGCCCGACGACTTGTAGCTGCCCACAAAGGTATATTTGTCTTTTTCGCTATACTGCTGCGCCTCCGTTTTGGTCTTGGTGTAAAGTTCGTTGTACTGGTATTTGGCGGCCGCCACACTGTCGCCGTCGAACATCTGCACCATATCCCGTCCGAAAGGTTCCGGCCAGGGGAAATAAATCAAGCCCTTGTCGCTCTGCACGTAGCCCGCGCCCGTGGCGGCTCCGTCCAGGTAATCGAAAAGCCCGTCGGGATTGCGGTTCTGCCGGGTATCCAGATTATCCACGCCGAACACCTGTATCAGCGGAATGCCGCTGCGCGGCCCGTCGGTAAAATAGCCACTGGGAACTCCCCTCTCGTTGCCCGAATACATGATGTTGAAACGGAAATTCTCGCCGCTGAGCTGGTAGGTGTTCAACGAATAGACGTTCTTCATCATCAGGTTCCACAAGGGAATCTCCGTGTTGAGCACCGACGATTTAAGCAACTTGACCACCAGCACCTGCGGGTCGTTGATGCCCTGGTCTGAAAATTCACCCACCTGATACACGGCCGTATCGCCCACAATCTGATACTGGAAGGCCACGGCCAGCACCTGGTCGCTGTTGATGGTCTGGTTCAAGGTAATGAAACCCAAGGTGGGGTTGAAGGTATATTCGTTGGCATCGAGCCGCCGCGCGCTTTCCACCTTTTCGAACTCCTGTCCGTTGGTATAGCCGCGCCCTTGCAGGTACTGCCCCACCGTGTTGATGTTGCGCAGGTTGCTTTTGGGAAAAACGCGCAACAGGTTGTTGGAGCGGTCTTGGTCGGGATAACGGGCAAAGGCGTTGCCCTGCAGGTTGGAGGCAAAAGGCTTGTCTTCACCCAAGTCGGTAAACGCCAAGATATTGCGGTTATTCTGCACGGGCGAACCGATATTGGTTACCCACACTTCGATTTTGGTAATCTTGAGACGGCTGTTTACCAAAGGCAGCTCCGCCAAAGCCTCGTGGTAGTGTTCGCGGAAATATTGCGCCAGGAAAAAGTGGCGGTTTTCTTCGTATTCGTCCACCTTGATGTTGAACTCGGTGCTTTGCGCGCCGCCTTCCACCCGCACGTTGGTGCTTTCGGAACGCTGTTCGGAGAACACCCCGGTAATGAAAGTCTTGCCGAACTGCAACTTGGCCTTGATACCGAAAAGTTCCCGGACACCGCTTATCAAGGTGGTGTTCAGCGGAAAGTCGATATTACCGGCACTGAGGTTCTTTACGATTTCGTCTTCCTTGCCTTCGTATTCGAGCTTGAACTTGTTGTCGAACTGAAAAAGCGCCTCCGTGTTATGGCTGATGTTGAACTTGAGGCGGTCGGCAATCGTGGCGTTCAGGTTCACATTGATATCGGCGTCGAAATCGAAGTTGAACGTACGCCGGTGCTTGATATCCAAAGCCGGGTCGTCGCGCCGGGTTCCCACCAAGGCGAACTCCAGGCCGATGGAACCGTTCAGGTCGAACTTGATCAGGTCCTTGCCCAGTTTCTCATCCAAAAAATCCAGGTTGAGCCCGGGAATGAGGCCGCTCAGACCCGAAGAGGTGGTGGGCGTATAGTCCGCCTTGCTCTTCCAGTAGTCGCGCACGGCTTTGTCGCTGGTAAACTTTACGTATTCCTCCATCGTCATGTGGCGGCGGGAGAGCACCACATCGCCGATTTTGCGCGTAAGCACGTATTCGTTGGTCTTGGGGTCGTACTGCGCCTCTTCGGTGATGTTGCTTTTCAGATAGAGGCTCTTGTCTTCGGGAAGGTCTTCGTTGGGGTCGGACTGCGGAATGGGATAATGCAGCGAATCGTCCTGCAGGGCATCCACGGCATAGGGAACGGAGGGATAGTCCATACCCGCTCCGCTTTCATAAAAAGCATGATAGAGCCTCTCCGCCACGCCCGGCATATCGTTCCATGAGGGCGGAACGGGGCTTGTCGGCTTATAGGCCGCCGTACCGGCATACGACAAGGTAACCCCTGCGGAAAGCACCCAGGCGGCCACCATTGCCCATACGCTGCAGAACCAATACTTCCACATAACAAATAACTCAAAGAGTATGGCCTTAGAGCATCCGCAGTGCCTGTTTTATCATGTTCTCCGTGTTCAGACCCGGGTCTTTCGCCAAAAGGCCGTCCACCGTCTTTTCCACGGAGGCACGGGCAAAGCCCAGGGTAACCAAGGCCGCCACGGCTTCATCCCTTTCAGGACGGAGCTGCGGCAAAAGCGAAGAATTCGCTGAAGAAAAGTCCATTTTAGCCAGACGGTCGCGCAGGTCAACGATGATGCGCTGGGCGGTTTTTAACCCTATCCCCTTGACCGACTGAACTTTCTTTACATCGCCATCCAAAATGGAGCGCGCCGTAAGTTCGGGGCCCAAGGTGGAGAGAATCATCCTGGCCGTGTTGGCGCCCACGCCCGAAACCGAGATGAGTTGCAGGAAGAGTTCTTTTTCCGTCTTGTCCGCAAAACCGAAGAGCAACAGGGCATCTTCACGAACCGCCTGATAGACCCACAGCCGTACCGTTGCCTTGTCTTTGATCTGCGAATAGGTGTGAAGGGAAATGTTGATCTCATACCCGACTCCGCCGCAATCTATCGTTACACAGGCCGGGTTCTGTTCCGTCAACTTGCCTTCTATATATGCGTACATGCTTCTTTGCCAATGTTACAAAGAGGCAAATATAACCTTTTACGGGCAGATATGCAACCTATCGGAGCTACCGCCTAAGCGCCATAGGCGCCGAGCCGTATTTTCTCCGCCTCCGATATTTTGCCTATCTTGCACAAAAAAACAGACAGCCTCATGGAGATCCGGCTACAAACCTACCTATCGCCTTGCGGAGAACTGCTCTTGGGCTCGTATGCAAATAAGCTTTGCCTGTGCGACTGGACGGCAGGGGCGCGGCACACAAGGGTTATGGCACGTGTGCAACGATACCTGCAAGCGCCGTTTGTGGAAGAACCGTCCGAGCTCACGCGCCGAGCCACCCAAGAATTGGATGAATTCTTTGCCAAACGGAGGCAGGTTTTCGATTTGCCGCTGCTGTTTGCCGGAACCGACTTCCAACAACAGGTATGGCGCAACCTGCTTAAGATTCCCTACGGGCAGACGCTTTCCTACCGACAGACGGCAAGCCTGCTCGGGATGCCGGAGGCCGTGCGCGCGATAGCCAACGCCAACGGTGCCAACGCCCTTTCGATTATCGTTCCCTGCCACCGGGTCATCGGCCACAACGGCAGCCTCACCGGCTACGGAGGCGGCTTGGCGACCAAACGGTTTCTGCTCGATTTGGAGTTTACATCAACGAAACGATAAAGCGGACAAAGTCTTCGATTTCTTCATCCACACTTGCCCTTTCAAGAACCTGCATATACTTGTCCCGCTGCTCCACCGGAACCACCACCCAGTTATACCCACCGGTAACCAACTGGCTGTTCATCGTAAAACGAGCGGTTCTTCCGTTGCCGTCCATATAAGGATGGATATAGACAAAAAAGAAATGCCCCAAAATTGCCCGCACAAAGGCATCCGGTTCCTGTATCATCATCTCCGACAGCATAGTCATGGCATCCAACACGGCTTCCGGATTCAAGGGGGTATGCCTTGATCCGCGGATATAAACCTGATGTGTGCGATAGCCCAACAAATCGGCAGCCTTGATGATACCTGCACGAATGCAAGGTTCAAAAAGCTGGAAATGCCATTCCTGGTGTCCTTTTGAATACATCTCCGCCGCATTTTCACCGGCAAGCACTTTGGCGATAGATTGGCGTAGAAGTTGATAAGCCTGATAATAACCTCTTGCCGCCAAGGCATCCCTGCGGTTCGCATCCTCTTTGTTCTTTCCCGGCTCCCAATCTCCGCGCCGAACCCGTTCCAAAAGCGTTTCCGTAACCCGATAACCCTCTATAGACAAAGAGTTGTAACTATCTTTGATATAACCGGAATCCATTTGGGAAAGGATTTCATTCTCAGACCTTTTGGCCGAAGCCGGCTTCAACGACAACACCGTCTTACGCATCTGCATCCACAGCAACTGAATCCGTGACGCATAAGGAGAAGGTTCTATCTGCCGAATATCCACCTTGTCTTCAAATGGGTTCTCTTCCTTTACTTCGTATCCTATTTTCTTCATCGTACGAAGGAGCGTGTCTGCCATTGCTTCCCGGCCAATAGACCGAAACGCACCCGCAAGCCTGCCGGCTCTGGTGGTGTGACCGCCATCAATAGCGGCTGCCACAATGGGAGTAACATCCTGAACGGAAGACAGGCAAATCCTCGCTTCTATAGGATTCCGTCGGAAATAATCGGGAGAAACCATCAACAAGGCTACGGGCTTCGGATACAACCGCAGCCCGTAACGAGGTTCTTTCTCCACCACATCGGGAACGGAAGCCTTGATGTATTGACACGCCTTTGACAACAAGATTATCGGAATGCTTATCCTGATATTCCTTAAGCACGGCCAAAGATTCGGCGAGTTTTTCCTGAAGGGTTGCCATATCTGTCTTTTATATTGCGCCAATGACAGTCTGTAATAAACAACTGTTATTAGTTTATTATGTCTGATTATTGTTAGTTTATTCTACAGAACCATCATTAGTTTATTTTGCAAATATAACAAATACAATCAACATAAACGACTTTCTTATAAAATCTTGACATCTTTCAGATGCTTCCTTTCCCAAGGACAGCCATAAAGAGAAGGAAGGGGCTAAAGCCCCTCCCTTCGGTAAGACAATAAACACCCACCTTTTACATCGCCCGCAGGCTTTCTATAGGGTTGGCGTTGGCCGCCTTGCGGCTTTGGAAGAACACCGATACAAACGACACCAACAGACAGAACAAGCCCGCCGCCACGATATAGAGCGGATTGAACGAAATCCGATACGCATAGTCCGACAGCCATTTTTCCGACAGATACCACACCACAGGCGCGGCGATGATAAAGCCTATAACGACATACGACAGGAACGAGCGTACCAAGCGGAACAGCACCGCCGAATTATCGGAGCCGAACACCTTGCGCACCGCCGTTTCCTGCGCCCGCTGACGGATAAAGTAAATGGAAATCGCCACCAAGCCCAACACCGAAATCACGATGGCCATACAGGTGAATATCCCCACAATCTGCATCATGCGGCGTTGCGAATCGAACGATTTCCGCACGGCCAGATCGATGTATTGAGCCTCCACTTCCCGGCCCGAAACCTCTTTCACCATCCTCACCACCTCCTCGTAGGCCGTTACCGGATTGTCCTGCACCTCCACCAAGATATTCCACGGATTCTCCAACAAATCGTTCGTGATACCCACCACAAACGGCTGCTCCCTATTCAGAATATTTCCCCGGTGGAAATCAGCCAATACCCCACTTATCGGGATCTTGCCGCTATTGTCCATATCGAGTTCATCCGCATCCCAATCCAACCCCATCTCCTTTAAGGCATATTCGGTAAGATAGAAATCATAGTAGTGAGCATCTGAGCGCACTGGTCTGGAGCCACCCCTATCATTCAATATTTTGAAACCCAATATATTGAAAGCCGTAGAATCCATATGCAGCCACTGCACGGAAAGTTGCCGGCCACAGTAACCTCCCGACATATTGTTACCTCCGTCGAAAGGCGTTCCATACGCGGTACCCACCCGCTTCACGCTCGCCAAGGAAGACAGTTTATCTACCACTACCCTGATATTGGGTACAGACGCACCGACATCAATCACATTAAGCGTATTGTAGCCCAAAGGAGCCCGCACCATGTGGCGTATCTGCATCACCATCACGAGCGAAACGGCAATCATCACCACCGTAATCGCATTTTGAAATATGATGAAATACTTACTGAACACCATCTTGGAACGACGGCGGAACAGACCGCGCACCACTTCCACCGGCTTGGCCGCTGAAATCAAGGCTGCCGGCAGGATACCCGCCAACAATCCGATAACGAGTATAACCCCTATCGAAAGCAACAGACACACAGGCTTCAGGAGTATATCCAAATCCAAGGTGGTCTGAAGTAAATTTCCTGCCACGGGTGCCACCGCCTTGGCAAACAAAAGCCCCAACAGGAAAGAAAAGGCCGTGAGCAGCACCGCTTCCACCACCAGACGGAACATGATGCCACCCCGCGAGGAGCCCAACAGACGGCGGGTGGCCATTTCCTTGGCCCGGCTTCCCGTCTGAGCCACGGTAAGATTGATATAGTTGAAGATGGCGAAGAAAAGAATCAACAATCCCACAGCAAAGAGCACCTGCACGAAACGTTTGTCGCCCGCTTCGGTAAGATAGGCATCATCCCCATCCCAATAGGCATCTTTGAGCGGAACCCAGCATACATCGGTGGCGAAACCGAGTTTATAAATCCAGTAACGTTCGTTGAACATCTCCATCACCTCATCCCGATGCGCGTTCATATCCTTGCCCGGATACATCTTAAGGAAAGCGACGCAGGCACCGGCATTGCCCGCAGATTCTTTCCCTATGGCGGGATTGAATTCCTCGGCACGTTCCACCCGCACCAGCAGGTCGGCGTAGGGAATCACCGAGCGGGAAATATCGTACATCACACCGGTAACCACCACTGTGGTAGAATCGGAAAGGCGGAGACTCTGCCCCACCGGATCTTGGTCGCCGAACATCTTACGGGCAAAGGTTTCGGAAACCACCGCGCTGTATTCGTCCTGCAAGACCGTCTGTGGTGCACCGACCTTTAGGGGAAAAGAGAAGAAAGTAAAGAAATTGCTTTCGGTACAACTCATCTTCGCCATTATTTCCTTCTCCTGAAAACGCACTAAAGAAGAATGGAATTGCCGCGTTATCACCGGACATATCTCTTCGATATCGGGGAATCGGTCTTGAAGCCAATAGGCTACAGGAAGGGCATCACCCGCGCCAAACTTCCCGGCTACATTTTCAAACTCCACGCAGATACGGTCTTTGTCCTTGTGGAAACTGTCGGTGGAAAATTCCTGCCATGCGTAGAGGAATATCAGTACCACGAACATCAACGAAACGGCAAGCCCGAAGATATTGATGGCGGTATAAACCTTGTTCCGGTTGAGGAACTTGAGAAACGAATGAAAATTGATCATGGTTTTTGCAATAAAAGGATGAACACAGCCGATTTTCTTACACGAAAGCGCCTACCGAGGCCACGACGCTTCCGTCGAAAAGGTTCACGATACGGTGCGCCAAACTTGCATCATGCTTGGAGTGCGTCACCATCACGATAGTGGTGCCTTCGGCATTGAGCTCGCTCAAGATGCGCATCACCTCGGAGCCGTTCTTGGAGTCGAGGTTTCCCGTAGGTTCGTCGGCAAGAATCAGTTTGGGATTGCTCACCACGGCGCGCGCAATGGCCACGCGCTGTTGCTGTCCGCCCGAAAGCTGCTGCGGAAAATGCTTGGCGCGGTGGCTCA
>CAMWTX010000019.1 GCA_947177315.1 uncultured Bacteroidales bacterium
CTATGTGCATGCATTTGGTGGATTCGGTCTATATGGCGTTTCTGACCCCAATCCTTTATCAGAACATTAGAAGCGGGGATTGTCCTCCGGAATTTCTCGGCAATATGTTCGACAGCAAAGCGCGGGCAGATAGTTGTTTTCCTTACGGAATGTATATGAATGTGGGAAAGGAGATGATATGCGATGTGGAGCATCTGGACGAAAGGCGTGCAGAAATAGGGTTGCCCCCCCACAGATTGTCTTGCCAAAAAACCCTTGCAAATTTGAAAAAGTACGCTATTGACGAATCCACTTTGTCAATGTTTAACTGCGACTTCTAACATGAAAAGAACACATAAAGATATCGTTTTCTTTCTCCTTGCTTTCTTTACTTGTGGTGCCACAAGCAAAGAAACAAATAGGTTAGACTATATCGAAAGTCGCTACTATACACGTGTAGCGGAGGCGCAATATGCCTATCTTTTGGAAGATTATGAGAAAGCTTATGGAATTCTGTTTCAACTTGAAAAAGAGATAGCCTTTCTCAATAATGTGGGAACAGAATACAGCGAAGAAATTCCTCTGTATATAGACCTCTGTCTTCGTTTTGGAGAATATAAGACGGCATATCGGTATATGCGGATATTGGTCGGTAACCATGGGTATTCCGCCCATAGTTTTGACACTTGTTTTCGTATAGAAAATTTGAAAGGAGAGTTCTTTTATGATTCGTTGGAGTTAATACGTCTTGAAACGGCCTTCCAACCGGATACAACCCTATATTTTCTTTTGAAAGAGATGTGGGATCGGGATTACGGTGTACGGATAAGCTTACCGAGCGATAGAGAAGAACTTACTGAAGATGATGGCATACGTGTGAGGCGAGTGGACAGCATGAATTATGTCCTTATGCGTAGAATTATAAAAGAAAAGGGTTTTCCGCTTGCACAAAACCAGCGTTTTACACTCAAACAACGGAAAGAGGTGGATGAAAGAGTATCTGTGATGTTGATGCATTTCTTGGATTCTAACCAAATGGAATATTTCATTCCTTTGTTGGAGGAAAATGTCAGGCGGGGCGATTGTCCTCCCGATGTTCTCGCTTGCCACTTGGAGAGTGCCGGGCGAATGGGGGCGTGTTTTCCTTATGGTATGTATATGAACTTAAAAAAAGAGTGGATATGTGATTTCGAGCATTTGGATGACCGTAGGTTAGAAATAGGTCTTCCTCCACATAAGTTGGTTTGTGAAATAAGCCATTTGCAAATTATGAAAAAAACACATAAAGACACTTCAAACTTTTATATCAAAGTAATGATGCAGGAATGCGAGTTTTGATTAAGGTAAGTTTGGTGTCAGTTTTTGCGAGTCGTATTCCCTTTATTTGCATATTGAATTTTAAAAATTATAGTTATGGAAACTTTTAAAATGAAAGAGTTGAAAAAACTCAATTACGAAGCGATGAGAAAGATAACAGGAGGTGGCGATGATAATAAGCCGGTACCCACTCAGTATGTATCAACCTCTACGGGTTGGACTGTGTTTGACCAAGATATAATCGTAGACGGTCAGAAGAAAAGAATAATTATAGATATGAAGCCCCTTCCCTAATCGTGCCGGAAACTTCAAAAAACATCGTTATCTTCAGTGAGGATATGGATCCGACGACAACACTTGTCATGCAATGGGTGTTGTCGTTGGATTTTGATGTTATTCGTATCAATAAGGATGATCCTAATTTTCAAATAGTCTATTTGTCAACAGAATGTGTTAAAATCAAAACAACTTATCGTAGTTGTTTGATAAAAAAAGGGGATGTCTTTTGGTTTCGAAGAGCGGGGGCTTTTTCTGTTTTTTACACTGGCAAAAAGAATGAAAAGAATGTAAATAGTGAGACTTTTTGCTTCTTGGAACGGCAAGAGGCGTGGCGCGCCTTAATTTATTGGGGGCTCAGATTTGGAAAATGTTTAGATAATCCCTTCAAAGCTGATGTAAACAAACTAGATGTCTTGATAAAAGCGGAAGATTTAGGCATACAGATTCCGGCATGGATCTTAACAGGGAGTAGAAAGGAACTTTGTTCATTTGCGGAGAAATATGATAAGATTGCCACCAAGAACTTTACTACTTTACAGTATACACACAAGAACAAGGCGGTTAAGATATTGACAGGATGTTTGTTTCCGAAGGATATTTCTAATGTCCCCATATCTTTTTCTCCAATGATATTTCAGCAGTATATAGAAAAGAAATACGAACTGCGGTGCTTTTTGCTTTGTAATCGCCTGTATTCTATGGCTATTTTTTCACAACAGGACGATAAGACAAGAATTGATTTTAGAAATTACAATACGCAAAATCCCAATAGGTGTCACCCCTATCAACTTCCTTTGGCAATCGAAAAGAAAATTATTCGTTTGGCGCACCTTTTAGGTTTGGACACTGCGTCTTTTGATATTTTGATTGACAGGAATGACAATTTGTATTTTTTGGAAGTGAATCCGGTAGGTCAATTCGGAATGGTATCCTACCCATGTAATTATAATCTGGAAAAGAAAATTGCGGAACATTTAGTTTCGTTAGCAAATGGTTTGTGATATGAAAAGAAATCCTCTTTTGAATGTTGTATCAGAAAATTTGCAGGTGGATCGCATATCTGCTCGAGAGAATTTTGTGCTGCAGACAAAGTATTTTCTTCATTTTCAATTTTACAAGCCACTATCTCGTCTTATAGATTCCGAAAACATTAAATTGATGAATAGAAAGGATGAAGAATGAAAACATTTGGAGTACAGGATTTCTTTATTGTTTTTGATATAAGCCTTTTTGTGACAGGCTATGCACGTGCTGCTATATATGATTTACAGAGAAGTATATTGCAGTATATTGATAAAGAAATCTATTTTTTTTGCAAAAGACACAATAAAAAAAAGATCCTTGATATCATCAGTGAGTATCATAATAAGGAAGATGTTATTCAATTGATAGAATTTTTGGTAAAAAATGAGTATGCATTTATTGGCAGTGAATCCGATGCAACCCATATCAAACCGATAAAGCATATCTGGAAAGAACCATGCCTAATCAGCAATAGTGTTGTGGAATTTTCATCATATATTAATGATAATCTTTTTGTTATTAAAGGGCTTGTAGACAAATACTTGATTCAGGCAATTGAGTTTGTTTCTTATACGGACATAATTGAGTTGATGGACATAGAGTGTGTATTGCAAACTTTTGCAAATTGTACTGCTTTACATGAAATATCATTTTGTGTAAAATACGATTCAGAGTTGTGTAAAGAAAATTTAATTCCGGTATTACGGCAACGACCTCTTTCCAATCAGTTTGTGATACATTCAGCGCCGTTTACAGAATATATACAGGATGTAAAACTTCTCTATGTTCAACAAAAAATAGAATCTTTCACTGAATGTGGTAGAGTCGATCTTGCCTATTTATACTTGAATAAGCGTTTTTTTATGGAGGCGAGAGAATATAATTCATGTTTGAATAGAAAGTTATGTATAGATAGTAAGGGCTTTATAAAAAATTGTCTAGCCATGTCCGAAACCTTGGGACATATTTCGGATGATATGTTGAATTTTCCTTGGGATAAGTTAGAGAAGTTTTGGCACATAAAAAAAGATCTGATAGAAGTTTGTAAGGATTGTGAGTATCGTTATGCATGCCAAGATTGTCGTTGCTTTGTAAAAAGTCCAGAAAACGTGTTTTCTCAGCCCTCAAAGTGTCTTTACAATCCTTATATTGCCAAATGGGAAGGTGAATGTGGA
Source organism: uncultured Bacteroidales bacterium (assembly GCA_947177315.1). GTDB lineage: Bacteria > Bacteroidota > Bacteroidia > Bacteroidales > P3 > Pullibacteroides. The sequence continues at coordinate 3,774 of CAMWTX010000019.1, forward strand.
TATGTTCCGATTGAGGAATGCGGTATTTTTGACAATCAAGGGCGATTTGTTCCCGATGTACGAAAAATACGTTCCAGTCAAGAACATTTCTAATGAAAGATGTCAATAGTTATGAAAGCAAGAATTTCAATTCTTTTCTTCTTGATTTTCGTACCTCTCTCCGTGAACGCGCAGATGTTTGCCGTGGAGGCCGGTTACGTGCCTAATCCGTATTTGGTTCATCCGCAGGCTGATTGGCAATGGGAGAAGCAAAAAACGTATGATACGGCGTTTATCCGGATTCGCTATAAGATGACATTTTGGAATGGCGAAAAAAGCGAAAGGTACCAAGACAACCGCTTGGTCTTTGTGGGAAAGAATGGCTACAGAAAGGATGTTTCCGAACTTTTGGAAGTGATGGATTGGAAAAACACGCCTACGCCCTATACCGATAAGCGGCAGGCTTACACCTATGCTTCCCCCTTGTTTCCCGCCACCTTTTTTGTTTCTCCACAAGGGGATTCGTGGACGCTGTTCCGCACGATACTTGGCGGACCCATCCTCCGATACGAGGAGAAACCGGCTGTATTCAACTGGATGTTGCATCCCGAAACCGACAGTGTGCTCGGCTATGTATGCCAAAAGGCCAGTATGGATTCTAAAGGGCGGCACTACTTGGCTTGGTATTGTCCCGATATTGCGGTAAACGCAGGGCCTTATAAATTCGACGGTTTGCCGGGATTAATCCTGAGGATGGAAGATACCGCCGCAGATTATATTTGGGAGGCCGACGGAATCGAAAAGTTTTGCACTCCTATAGCAGAAAAACAATTCGTGGTGCAAAAGAGCACGCGGAAACAGGCACGGGAACTGCTTGACATCATGTTTTCCCAACCGTATAAGTTCCTTTCGCAAATATTGGGAATGAAAATCAAGGTATTTGATGAATACGAAAACAGCCGTTCTGTCGGAGAGAAGGAATTTGCCGTGACCTTGTATTATCGCCCTGTCGAATTGGAATAAACAACAAAGTTGCCTATGAAACCGGTAATCCTGCTGTCCGTCGTCTTGTTCTTTCGGTTTGTTGCCGGAACGGGCGGAGGTGTGGCGGCGCAGACCGTGATAGAGGGAACGGTAACAGAACGGGTATCGGGCAAGGCGGCCTCCGTGTATGTATTGGCGCGACCGCCCGGTAATTCCACAATGGCTATTGCTTATTCCGTTACGGATGAGAACGGTAATTATCGGCTATCCTTTAACTCTTCGCTTGACAGCATTGATTTTTGCCTCAACGGCATAGGATTTGAATCGGTGGTAATCCGTATTCCCAATCGAAGCAATCGCTACGATTTCGGTTTGAAAAGACAGGTTTTTCAACTTGATGAAGTAGAAATACGTGCTGCCAAAATAGTGCAGAAAGGAGCTGATACTATTGTCTATAATGTGGCGGCTTTTCAGGATAAGAATGATTTTGTTATTGAAGACGTGCTGAAGAAAATGCCCGGAATTCAAGTGCAGAATAACGGGCGGATTCTTTACAAGGGGAGACCCGTAAACTTCCATATCGAAGGGATGGACTTGCTCAAAGGACGTTATGGTATCGCTACCAAGAATATTTCGCCCCGACATATAGCTACGGTGGAAATTCTTGAAAATCATCAATCCATCAAGGCTTTGGAAGGTTTGATGCCTTCCGACAAAACCACGCTCAACCTGCGTCTCAAGGAATCATCCAAAGGTGTTTTTCTCGCTTCCTTGGGGATTGGAGGCGGCTATGATCATAAAGGTCTTTATGAAGGGGAGGGGGCTGGAATGTTCTTTGGCAAGAAAAGCCAGCATATCCTTACCGTCAAAGGAAACAATACAGGGCATGATTTACGCTATGAGTTGATGGAGCATGGCAATAGTGCACGCGGAATTAATCCGGCATTGAGTGAACCCACTTTGGCATCCGTTCCTGATATAGAGCAAAAATACCATTACATCAATCATTCGGAAGCCGTATCGTTCAATCATCTTGTGAAAACCGATAATGAATTGATTATAGGGGTCAACGCGTTCTATCTCCATGACATGGAAAATCGGGAATGCGAAGCGGTAACGCAATGGATGATGCCTGATTCCACCTTGAATGTGATAGATGAGATTATTCGGAACACGCTTTTTACGCATAGGGTAGAGGCGGATTTAAGTTTCAAAAAGAATACATCGCGTTATTATCTGGTAAATCAAAATCATTTCGGCGGACATTTCAACGACATCGCCGCCACGGTAAATGGCCTGAAGCAAGGCTATGGCCTGCGTTCCTTTCAGGCTTCATCTTCGCTTTATTTTACGCACCGTACGGGAGAAAAGCGCGGTTATAATCTCGATTTGCGGCTTCATTACGAACATAAACCTTATCGGTTGCGTGTGGATTCCGTTTCGGGTTCGGGGGCGGAAAACCTCTATGCCGGGGCTGTGCAACAGGTGGTTTCCGATGGATTTTTGGCGGATTTCAATGTTACATTTTTCCGCAAACTTAAATGGGTGTCCGTTACGCTTGCGCCGCTGGTTCGAGCCAATTATCAGTACAACCGTTTGGAAAGTGCTTTGGAAATGCCTTTGGTGTCGCTCGATAAGGTTTTTCCGTTGACGAATCATTTGCAATGGAATCGGTTTTATGCCGCGCCTGTACTATGGTTTAATTATCTTTCATCGCATTGGGAAGTTTCCCTTTACATTCCGGTGGCTTATCGTTTTACAGCGTTGTTTAATCGGAAAATAACGGATTTGACACGGCATCGGATTTTTATAGAGCCCGAACTGCGGTTCAAATACATGGCTTCGGCATCCACGGAATTACGTTTTGATTATACACTCGTTTTTGAAAATCCTTCGTTCTCGCATCTCTACGAAGGAGCCGTCTTGACTAATTATCGTAGCTTGAGCCGCTATCGTGCAGACCTTACCGAAGGAATCCGGCAGAATTTTCTATTCCGTACAGACTATAAGGATATCTTTCATATGTTCTTTATCCATTTCTCGATGGGTTATAACTTGGGGCATCCCCGGATTCTTTACGGAATGGATTTCAACGGCATTTATTCCACCACTATTACGCAAAAAACGGCTCGCTTGTGGCATAATGTATATGGACATCTTGAACTGAACAAGAATTTTTACAAATTGGAAACGGCCATCAAATTATCTTTGGGGGCCGATTATTTCCAGATGCCCTTTCTGATGCAGGAAAAGCTCAGTACGGGGTATGGGCAATCGTACCAGACCGCGCTCGAAGTTTCGTTTTTTCCGTTAAGATTCTTGCAGTTTGCTTATACGGGCAATTTACTATATACGTTGTCGAAACAAGAAAAGGGAGAAAATCTGCAACCGCTTTTCTCTGTTTCCAACCGATTGGCGCTTTCGTTCGACCTGCCGCACAATATCCGGCTCACATTGGGCGGAAATCATTATTATAACGATGCCGCTTCCAATAGAAATCCCAATTTTGTATTGTTTGATGCAGGATTGGAATACACGTACAAAAAGTTTCGTTGGTCGTTCGACTGCCATAATCTGCTCAACACACGGACCTATGTTTATGCCTCACGTTCTACCGCCGGCAGTTTCTACACCCGATATCGGATTCGCCCCCGCACGTTTTTCCTTAAAATGGCGGTAAGGTTGTAAAATAGTTCAAGTTTGCGAAAGTCATACAAAAACGTTACCTTTGCACCCCCTTGAACGGAGGGGCCTCGCGTTGAGGTTCACCCGGATGGGGAAAACAATTAAAACCTAATTAAGATGTCAGTAAGAATCAGACTGCAAAGATTCGGTAAGAAAGGCGCTCCTTTCTACCACATTGTAGTAGCGGATGGTCGTGCACCTCGTGATGGGAAATTCATCGAGAAGTTAGGCACGTACAACCCTATGACCGAGCCCGCCAAGATTGAATTGGACGTGGACAAAGCCGTTAAGTGGCTCAGAAACGGCGCCCAGCCCACCGACACCGCCCGTAACTTGATGTCGGTAAAAGGCGCGATGCTGAAACACCACTTGCTCAGAGGCGTTGACAAAGGCGCGTTCTCCGTAGAAGAAGCCGAAAAACGTTTTCAGGCTTGGGTTGCCGAAAAAGAAGCTAAAATCAACAAGGCCAACCAGGAAAGGTTGAGCAAGCTCGAAGCCGGCAGAAACAGCCGCATCGAAGAAGAAAAGAAGGTTCGTGAAGCCATTGCCGCCAAAGTAGCCGAAAAGAAGGCTGCCGCCCTGGCCGCGCAACAGGCCGCCCAGGCTGAAGCCGCCGCTCCCGCCGAAGAAGCGCCTGCTGCCGAACCGGAAGCTGCTGAGGCACCTGCCGAAGCATAAGTTGCCTGTTGTTTGAAAAAAGGCGTGAATCCGACGGGTTCGCGCCTTTTTCATATAGAAAAGACCGCACCATGAAAAGAATGCCCATACAGATACGCTTTACCGACATTGATATTTTCGGACACATCAACAATGCCCGTTATCCGGAGCTTTTCGATACCTCGCGTTACCTGTATCTGACCGAATTGATCTCCGATTTCGACCCCAACGGCAAATCGATGGTGTTGGTGCATCTGGAAACCAATTTCCGCCGGCAGATAGTTTTCGAAGACAAGGTTTTTGTGGAAACCTGCGTGGAAAAGGTAGGGGATCGCAGCATCGGGATGCGGCAGCGCATCATCAACGAGAAAGACGGTACGGTTCATGCCGATTCCTACGGGGTTCTATCCACCTACGACGCGGTGCTGCAACAGTCTTTCCCGATGCCCGATGCCTGGCGCCGCCGTTTCGAGGAAGCCAGGGCAAGAGCCGAAAACACCGAAAAACACTGATTATGGTTGTCGATAAGGATGCCTGTTACTTTTTGGGAAAAATCGTGCGCGTTTCCGGTCTGAAAGGCGATGTGTTCGCGTTTTTGGACGTGGATGACCTTTCGGATTACCGGGATTTGGATTCGGTTTTTGTGGAAATCAAGGGCAAGCTGGTTCCCTATTTTATACAAAGCGTGCAGCTGCGGCACAACGGCGCGGTGCTTCATTTTGAAGACACCGATCTGGAATCGGCGCAAGCCTTGGTCGGCAACGCGCTTTACCTGCCGTTGGACACGCTTCCGCCCCTTACGGGCAATAAGTTCTACTATCACGAGGTAAAGGGTTTTGAGGTCGTGGACAAGGCTGTGGGTTCGTTGGGCCGGCTCCGGGAGGTGATGGACAACGCCGCCCAGGCGGTGCTCTGCATAGACCACCCTTCGGGCAAGGAAGTGCTGGTTCCCCTAGTGGATCAGTTCCTGTTGAATGTGGACAGGGAAAACAAGATACTGAACGTGCAGGCTCCCGACGGACTGGTGGATTTCTATCTCGACCTGTAGGATTTTCGATGGGGGAGTTTTCGTTTAAGCGTTTTTCGGTTTTGCATGAGCGTTCCACGATGAAAGTGGGCACGGACGGCGTATTGCTCGGAGCCTGGACGCCTTTGCCGCCCTATGGAGAAGGTTCCGCGCCTTTTGAGGTTTTGGAAATAGGTTGCGGTTGCGGCATCGTTTCGCTGATGCTGGCGCAGCGATTGCAAGAGGGCGGTTGGCAGGGGAATTTCGGAATAACCGCCATCGATATTCATGAACCTTCTTGCCGGGAAGCGGCCCGGAATGCGGCTCAATCGCCTTGGGGCGGAAGTCTTGCGGTGGAGAACACCGATTTTCTGCGGATGCCGGAAAAAGAAAGTTTTTCGTTGCTCGTATCCAATCCGCCTTTTTTCGATGAATCCTTGAAATCGCCCGATGCGGCGCGGAATTTGGCGCGCCACAACGATACCTTGCCTTTTGCCGCCTTGTTGGAAAAAAGCCAAAGGCTGCTGCATACGGGAGGCGTTCTGTCTTTGGTGCTGCCGCCCCGCGCCTTTGAGAAAATGCAGCTATTGCAGAAAGAATCCGCCCCTCGCCTGGCCTTGGTTCGGCTCACCCGTGTATTTTCCAAACCAGAAAAAGCCTGTGAACGCCTGTTGTGTGCTTGGCAAAAGACATCCGGCATCCCCGATAGTTCCACCGTGCGCGAAGAGAGCCTTTTTATTCAGGATGCCCAAGGCGGCTACGGAGAAGCCTACCGCCGTCTGGTCAAGGATTTCTATCTGTGGGCGTAGGCCTACGCCACGGCTTCCACTTGGATTCCCTCGCCTAAATACACCAAAAAACCTTGGCTGCATTCCAAGCCGGTTTCCTGCAGCAGTTTCATGTAGCGGCGCACTTGCTCGGCGTGGCTTTTGTGCGGCGCGCCGGTTTTGTAATCCAGCACGACGGCGGTGTTGCCCTGAATGGCCACGCGGTCGGGAATATGGATGGTTCCGTCGCCGGCGGCGATGCCCGTTTCGCTTTTGATATGGTATTGGGCGCTGAAATAGGGGCTCAGCAACTCGTGGTTCAGCACGTTCCGGACAAATTCGAGAGCCTGTTGGCGGCGTGCCTTGAAAACGGGATATTCGTTGAGCCCGGCCAGCAGGGCGCGTTGCAGGTTCTGTTCGTCGTCGGTGCGTATCTTGGAAAGCACATGATGGATAAAGTTTCCCCATTCCATTTCGGGCGTGCGTTCTTCGGTGGTGAAACGGGCGGCCTGCAGGCGTTCGCGCCAGGAGGAGAATGCCGGCGGCGCGGCCGGGGAGGCGGTTTTGGAGGCGGTTGGCGTTTCTTGCACGGGTGTGGCCGATGCAAGTTCTTCCTGGGGCAGGAGCACCGAACCGTCCTCTATTTTCTCCACGTATTCGGGGTGCTCTTCGGCGAATTGGCAGATGGCCTGGGCGGAACTGAAACGGGAAGGTTTCTTGCCGGGTTGGGCGCAGAGCATGAACAGCTTCTGCCGGGCACGGGTGGTGGCCACGTAAAGCACGTTCAGGTTGTCGATGTCGGTCAGTTGGCTTTCGTGTTCCATATCCTCTCCGGTCTGCCCCGAACAGACGGCGTTCACATGGCGGATCAAGGCAACGGGCAAGCCGATTTCTTCGGGAATGGTGCCGGGAGAGGTCCAGAAAAGGTCTTGGATATTCCCGTGGGTGTCGCTCACGAAAGGCATCACCACCACCTTGAATTCAAGCCCTTTCGACTTGTGGATGGTCATTACGTTAACGCAGTTGCGGTTCTGCATGGGATTTACCGGAGTGGTGCCTGCATATCCGTCCCACCAGTCGATAAGTTCGGAAAGGCTTCTGAAACGCCCGTTCTGCACGGTGTCGAGAAAGGTAAGCAGGTATTGGTCGGTCATGCGGTCCATGTTCCAAAAACGCAGCACGGCTTCCACCGTGTCGTAAACATCGGCTTGTTCGCGGTTGAGGGCGGATAGGGCCTCAAAGCGTTTCTTGGCCTGAGGGCTTTCCCATGCTTCGATAAAACCGCCTTTTTCCGTGTTGTCCTGCCATAACCCCAATTGTTGGGCCAGGGCAAAGCACATGCCTTTGTGAAACTTCTGCGGGCTGTCGATATAACGGAGCGAACTGATGCATAGGTTCAGGCCCGGATGGGCGGCAAGCACCAGCGAATCGGGCGTGGAGACCGCGATGCCGTTGGCCACGAGATAGTTCGCCACATCGGTGCATTGTTCTTTCTTGCGGCAGAGCACGGTAACGTCGCCGGGTTCGAATTGTCTTACGATTTGCAAGGTTTCTTTCAGATACCAGTCGTACAGGGCGTCGCCCGCCATGTCTTTGGCAATGTACAGGCGCACCGCCTGCGGGTCGGCCTCGGGGAGTTGGTCGGTATGGTGTTTGAAAAACTGCTCGTGTGCTTCGAATACGGTTTTCATCAAGGGTTCGGCCTTCTGCATGATGCCTTGATAAAACGCATTGTTGAACGCGATGATGCCCGGTTCGGACCTCCAGTTGCTCTGCAGGGTGTGCAAGGTAACGGGCAAGTTCCCTTTGCCTTGACAGAGATCCACAAACTGCTCCATGTCGGCGTTCCGGAATCGGTAGATCGACTGCTTGGGGTCGCCCACGATAAGGCATTCGTTGCCTTGCGAGAGATTCTCCTCCAAAAGCGGCCTGAGGTTCTTCCACTGCAATTTTGAGGTGTCTTGGAATTCGTCGATGAACACATGCCGGTAGCGCGCCCCGCTCCGTTCAAAGATAAAGTTGTTGTTCTCGGAAGAGAGTGCCTTGTCGATGCGCTTGTTGAATTCCGAAATGGGAATGATGGCGGTGGTTTCCTTGATTTCGTCCAGAATCTCTTCGGCACGGTTCACAAGGGCCAGCGCATAGATGGAGTTTTGGATTTCGTGGAGCAGAAAGTAGGAGGCGATATCGAGCTCGCCGATTTTCTTGTAAATACACCGGAGCTCGCCCGCGGCGGTATGTTCTTTTTTAAGGATGCCTTTTTCAACGCATGTCTGAACGCTTGCATTCGGATGTTGCAGGGATTGGAGTGTGTCTGCGCTTGGCTTTTCTTCGGCGGCGAATTTGCTGAACCAGGCGTAGAGGCCTTTGCTGCCTCCGTGAAAATCGGAAGCCATGAGCTTGTTTTCTTCCATAATTCTTTGCCCCTGCCGCAGCAGTTCCGTCACCGTGTTCTCCAAGGCCTCGCATTGGGTCTTGAGCTTGTCGATGATGGCCTTGAAGCGGCGGGCATCGAAGTTTTTCATGCGCTCCATGGCTTCGAAACTGCCTTCCGAGAAGAGCAGGTTCACCACCTGTTGCAGGCTTTGAGTCAGGTTGAGGCTTTTGCCGCTTTCGTTGCGGTGTTCCAGAAAACGGCGCAGGAAATCGGTTTGGTCTTCCATGCCCGGCAAGCCGAAATCGTCGATGATTCTTTGGGTTATATCTTCGCTCAGTTTGGCTTCTTCGATATTGGGCGTGTAGTTCTGCGGCAGCCCCAGCTCAAAGGCAAAAGGCTTGATGAGGTTCTGCACGAAACTGTCGATGGTCTTTACCGAAAAATCCTGCCAGGTGTGCAGCAGCGATTTAAGCACTTGGAGCGCGCGCAGGCGCAGTTTGGCTTCTTCCGCCGCTGTGGCTTTGCCCTTGGAGGGATTCTCCAGGAGGCTTTGCCAGTCGGGATAGTTGCCGTTGGCTAGGTCGGCAAGCGTTTCTACGATTTTCCGCTTCATGTCGGCGGTGGCGGCATTGGTAAAGGTAATGGCCAGGATATTGCGCGGCGTTACGCCGGGGCGCAGCACCAAACGCAGGTATTCCTTAGTGAGCGTATAGGTCTTTCCGCTTCCGGCGGAGGCTTTATAGATGTGGAGCGAATCAGAGGGCATGGCGGCACAATTGGGCAAAGGAACAGTATTGGCAGGTATCGGCATCTCCCGTGCATTGCAGGGGAATGCCGGGATCGAGGATTTCGGCGGCGAACCCGCGCAGGAACTGCTCCATTTGCGTTAGGTATTCTTGTTCGTTGCGGTGCGAGAGGATAAGGCTTTCGCCCAAGGGGAACATCTTTCCTTGCTTCTTGAGCGCGCAGATGCAGGCTTGCAGGGGCTGTTTTTCCTGCGGGAAGGCGCGGCGGTAGAGAAAGATATAGAGCGACAGCTGCAAGGCTTGCTTAAAGTCTTTTTGTTGCAGCTCGCTCCATAGCCCGGGGTCGAGAAAACGGTCCTGCACGCTTCCGGTTTTGTAGTCGAGGATACGTATCTCCGTCTTGCCCCCGGCTTCGTATTTGTCGATGCGGTCGGCAAAGCCGGTGAGCACGAGGTTCAGCCCCGGCAGCAGGTTTTTGAGCGTGGTTTGCAACGGCAGCTCGCAGTGCTGTATGCTGAGGAAAGACTGGCTTGCCTCTTCTTGGAGCGTGGCGGCGCAACGCTCCATAAAGATTCTGATTTCTTCGAGCGCCATGCGGTTCGCCCCGTGTTCCGTTTCGCCGCCGGCAAAGGCTTCCTGCATGGCCAGTTCGATGAGCCGGGGCGTATGGCGGCGCAGCCGTTCTATGTCTTGTGCTGTCAGGTTCTTTTTTAAGAGAGGATGCCCGCCTTCGTACTTGCCTTCAAAAAACAGTTCCATCGCCTTGTGGAACACGCTGCCCGTGGCGGCGGCATCCATTTGTTCCTGTATCTGGGGCGGCTCGCCCAAGCCTAATACGTAACGCAGGTAAAACTGCACGGGACACTGAAAATAGGTGCTCAGCGAAGAATAGGAAATGCCCCTGCCTTCCAGACGGCGTTTGATGGAGGCGATAACCGGTTCCGTTTTCTCGATAACGAGGCGCGGGGCCTGAAATCCGGCATCCATCAGTTCAAAATCGGGTGAGGGCAACAGGCTTACCTGTTGTGGAAGTTCGTGCTGCAACTGGAGCACGAACCGGCTTTTTTCCGCGGCCTTGTCGGTGGCGGCGTTCACATACACCAATGTAACTTCGGCGCATTCCTGCAAGAGGCTGTAGAAATGGTAGGCCTGCATGGCGGCTTCTTCCGTCTGCGAGGGCAGTTCGTAGTGATGGCGCAGACTGCTCAGCAAGAAACTTTCGGGATTGGGCGTGGAGGGCAGGATGCCTTCGTTCATCGACAGCAGTACGGCGTGCAGGAAACTCAATCCGCGCGTTTCCAACATTCCCATGATGTTGAGGTTCTTTTCCGGATCTCCGGTATAACTCAGCTGCGCGCCCGAAATCAGTTCGGAAAGCAGGTTGTTCAGGGATAGTTCGCCCAAGGGCAGTTGCGGGTAGCGTTCCAGCACCTGCGCCTGTGTCCGGCAGTTCTGTTCCACTTGCAGCAGATAGGCCTGCTCAAAATCGTTGAGCGGCGCCGAGAAAAGCGAGGATTGCGTTCCCGGAGCGGATTTGAAATCGAGCCAGTACCGCGCCATCCTTTGCAGGCAATGCACCGCCTGTACGGGCGTGAATCCATCCTGCGGCAGGAGAAAACAGGTTATTTCCCTGCCCAGCGGATCGTTCGGGGGCAGGAGTGCCGTAAATTCGGTCAAGGCATAATAGGAACGGTGCGAATCGAGCACTTGCTTTTCCTTTTCGTGCAGTGCTTTGGGCTTGTCGGCCACCAGTTCCAGCAAGGGGTTGCGCAGCAGTTGCAACAACTGTACGGCGGTGATGCTGCGGCTCTTGTTCTGCAGCATAAAGCGGCGTGTCTCCACCAGTTGCGTCAGGAGGTTGCCGGCAAAAGTGCCCGAAAGGGGAGCGGCCAGCGTGGCGTTGCAGGCGATGTTTTCGGGCAGGGCGTTCATGATGGGGGCAAAAAGGCTTTCATCGTTCAGAACCAAGGCGCAGCCGGCCACATCCTTTACGGTTTAGAAGCGTTGGGCCGCCCACTTGGCCTGCGCGCTCCGTTGGGCGCAGGCCACCAG
>CAMWTX010000020.1 GCA_947177315.1 uncultured Bacteroidales bacterium
TGCCGGTTTGGATGCCGACCGCTTCAACAGCAAGGGCTGGATTCACGACGGGGCAGGGAGTCCTTATGAGTTCAAGATAGGCACTTCCTATGCCGGTGCGTTCCGTATCGACAATACTTCCGTGCCCGGATTGCGTCTGTCTTTGAGCGGCTATGTCGGCAACAGCTTCAACAACACGCTCTACAATCACAGCCATTCCCGTTGGGAAAAGGTGCACGGCACGGTGGGCATCGGAGCTTTCGATTTTGCCTATAACAACCATCATGTCATCGTCAGGGGCAATGTAACCTACGGGCATCTTTCCGATTCCAGAATGATTACGGCCTTCAACGCCAATATGTCGGGTTCTTCGGTGTCGGCGCGTCAACCTGTGGCTTCCGATGCCTTGGCCGCAGGGTGCGAGATTGGCTACGATTTCTTCTCGCTTTCAAGCAACCTGCGCGGAATGGGGCAGAAATTCTTTCTTTTCGGGCGTTACGATTACTACGATTCCATGCTGAAAACCGCCGAGGGCGTGGCACGGAAGACATGGTGCGGACGGCAACGGATATCTGCCGGCATCAATTATATGCCCCTCAAGAACATCGCCATCAAGGCCGAATATGCCATCGGCATCTTGAATCCCTACACGGTTACAGGCGCCAACGGGGTTTCCGAAACGCGCCGTTACAACAACGAACCTTCTGTTTCGATAGGTATCACCTATTCGGGATTGTTCGAAAAATAATATGAGAATAACTAAAAATCAGATAGAAATGAAACTAAGAACACTGTTTTACATGGTATCGGCCCTCGCCCTTGCAGGGCTTACGGTTTCCTGCAAAGATCCCGACGACCTCACTTGGGAAGAGGAACGCGAGAAAGATTTGAAAGATGTTGCGGAAGTTTATGTAGATAAGACCGTGGTTCCCACCTATGCGGCCTTGGCGGACAACGCCATGGAACTTGCCTCTATCTGCGCGGAAATCGAAGCCTCCGTGCGCAAGAACGAAAGTACGGATGTGGCGGCGGGCGGAACCCTCTGTGCCGAAACGAAACAACTGATGGCCCAAGCCTGCGAGAAATGGTATGCCGCCCGCAAGTATTGGGAGTTGAGCGAAGCATGGCTGTATGGGGCCGCCGATGATTATTCGATAGATCCGCATATCGATTCATGGCCCTTGGATGCCGTGGAGCTGGAACAGTTGCTTAACGACCCGGTGCGTATGGAAAAAATGGATGCATCGTATGCCGCCGATTTTCTCGGTTACGGCTTGTTGGGATTCCATGCCGTGGAATACATGATTTTTGATTTGAACGCCGACAAGAATTCCTTGCAGGGCAGCCCGCGTTCTGCCTCCTACAAACGCATTGAAGAAGCGGTATATCTGGCGGCGGTGGCCGAAGACCTGCGCAATCAATGTGTGCGTCTCCATGCCGCATGGGCTGGAATTGACGGTGTAAGCGCCGAACAGCGCGAGATTCTGGAAGAGGCCGAAATGAGTGTCTTTAACTATGGCGCCAGCATGCGCAATGCGGGCAAGGGTGGTTCAAAATACACCAACTACCTGCAGGTGGCGCAGGAAATACTGACGGGTGCCGCCGACATCGCCGACGAAGTGGCGAATCAGAAGATAGGCCGTCCCAATACCGGTACGAGCGGCGAAGACCTCAGTTATATCGAATCGCCCTACGCCAAGAACTCCAAGCAGGATTTCTACGACAATATCGTAAGTGTCAAGAATGCCTATGAGGGTTATTTCAACGGCGAGCGTGTCGGAAAATCCATCAGCGATTACCTGCGGAGCAAAAACGACAAGCAGATGAACGAGGCCGACCAGGCCGTGCGCGATGCCATTGCCGCCGCCCTCGCCGCCATTGAGGCTGCGCCCGCGCCCTTTGTGAATTATGCGGGAAGCAACAACGAACTGTGGGCGAAGGCCACTGAAGCCTGCAACCGTCTGTCCGATGCGCTGAATGAAGCCGAAACGGTAATCGAATAAAGCTCCTGCCATGAAAAAAATAGCTTTATTCGCGGCCTGTGCCCTCTTAATTGCAGGTTGCCAGCCTGACAACAACGGGGCCAAACGACCGCAACCCAAGCCTTTGGGCGAAGAATGGTATGCCGGCGGTATCTTGGGAACGGCTTTCAACGCTACTTCCGCCGCCTTTGAACAGCCCACCGCCGCAGTATCGAACGCGGGGCTTTCGATGTCTTTCCTAAACGGGGAGGCTCTGTTTGAAAAGATATTCACGCAGAGTGCCGACGGTACGGCACGCGGAGGATTAGGCCCTCTTTATGTGCGCAATTCCTGCATTTCGTGCCATCCCGGCTACGGGCATGGAAAGCGGCAGGAAGGCACGTTCAACGCCAACGAAATAGGCAACGGCTATCTGTTGGTGGTTTACGACGACAAGGACAACTACATTTCCTCGCTCACCGGAATGCCGCAACACTTTGCCGTAGCGCCTTTCAAGGCACCGGTGGATCCTTCGCAGATACAGATTGCGTGGAAGAACCATACCGACGAATGGGGCAACCGCTTTGAGGACGGCGAAACCTACGAGCTCATTTATCCCGCAGTGAGCATTCCGCACTCGGCGTATTATGTGGATTTGAAGACCACCGACGGCCGCACGCTCTCCGCCGATGAAGTGAACCTCCGTTTGGAATCGACCATCGGCATTTACGGCACGGGCTTGCTGGATGCCATCGACGATGCCGACCTCAAGGCCGAATGGGCCAAGCAGGAAAAAGACGGATTCTGCCCGATGAACCCGGCTTTTTTTCAAAACGGAGAATGGGTCAAGCAATATGCCAACAACCGCCCCCAAGACGGCGGAACGGGCGAGCAACATCCTTTCCGCTTCACCTACGCCCTGAGCCGCGGGCCGTTGCAGGACGCGGCGGGCAGCAACGCATTCTGGAACATCACCAATGTTACGCGCTCCAACCGCCGCTATCATTACATGACCACCGCCTATGCCGAAAAAGCGTCGAAAGATGCGGAGGTTCAGGAAAAATTCTACGATTATTTCCCTGAATACAAAACGGATGACGGTGTGGAAGCCGATATTTACAACTACCTTACCTCTACCGATTTGCCCGTTGAAGTGAGCGACAGTTATTTTACCGACCTCATGGTATGGCACCGCGGTCTGGCGGTTCCCGCCGCCCGCAACTTGGACAACCAAGAAGTGCAGAAGGGCAAGGAACTGTTTAACCAAATCGGCTGCGCGTACTGCCACCGCCCCACTTGGACTACAGGCGACGACCACTACACCGACCCGAGCGGTTTCTTTACCCAAGGAAACGAACTGCCGCGTTACCCGCATCAGAAGATATGGCCTTATACCGATATGGTGCAGCACCGGCTGTTTATGGAAAACGATATCCGCACCGGTTGGTGCCGTACCACGCCGCTTTGGGGACGCGGACTGCATCAGAAGTGCACGGGTTCTTTCGAGGCCGACCGCCTGCACGACTGCCGTGCCCGCAACGTTATCGAGGCGATTATGTGGCATGGCTCGGCGCAGAGCGATGCCCGCAGGAGCGTTGAACAGTTCCGCGCCCTGAGCAAGAACGACCGCGATGCCATCGTAAAATTCATCGACGCCATCTAAACCGGTAAGGTTTTAAAAAGGAAAGACTACCTTTGCGACATACCGCCGAAGGTAGTCTTTTTCATATACTGCAATGATGAAAGTGCTTAAATACGTTTCTTTCGGACTGTTAGCCGTGCTTACCGCCATTTTGGTGGCCGCCACCGTAGCCGAAAAGATTTACGGAAGTTCCGCCATAAGCCACTACGTTTACGGAGCGTGGTGGTTTGTGGCTTTATGGGCGGTGGCCGCCTTTTTCTCCGCCTTTTTCATTTGGCGGCGGAAATTATACCGAAAGCCTTTCGTATTTGCGCTGCACACCTCATTCTTCTTGATACTGGCCGGAGCGTTGGTTACTTGGATTTTCGGCAAGCAAGGACATCTGCACCTGCGTGCGGACGGCGCGGAAGCAACCTATTTCGAAAATGGGGCGGGACAGGCCGAATACCTGCCTTTCTCGGTGCGCTTGGAGGATTTTCATGTGGACTGCTATCCCGGCACGCAAACGCCTATGGATTATGTGAGTGAGCTGTTTGTGCGCGCCTCTTGCCGCGACAGTCTTCGCGCCACCGTTTCGATGAACCGTATTCTGCGCTTTAAAGGTTATCGCTTTTACCAGGCTTCCTACGATGCCGATATGGGAGGTTCCACCTTGGCGGTGAGCCACGACCCTTGGGGCATCGGGATTACCTATGCCGGCTACCTGCTGTTGTTCCTTTCGATGATGGCTTTCTTTTTCGACTCCAAAAGCGGTTTCAGGGCTTTGCTGAACCACCCGGTTCTGCGCAGAACGCTCTGTGTCGCCGCGCTTCTGCCGGTGTTCGCCTACGGCAGGGCATCGACCGATGCCGCCCCTCCTGCCATGCCCCAAAACGTGGCGCAAGAATGGGGCAAGCTGCATGTCTATTATAACGGACGCATCTGCCCGCTATCCACTTTGGCGCACGATTTCTGTCTTAAAGTCACCAAGAAAGACCATTACAAGAACCTCACCGCCGAGCAGGTCCTGTCGGGTTGGACGTTCTTCTACGATAGTTGGAAAAACGAACCGATTATCTATATCAAAAGTAAGCAAGACCGCAAGATCTTGGGCTTGGAGGGCAAAACGGCACGGCTCACCGACTTTAACGCCGCCCCGCTCAGCCCACGCTCGGAAGAAAGTTTCGCCCTGATCAACATGGTTTCCAACCAAGGGATGTTCCGTATCTTTCCCTACTTCGATTCCTCGATTCAAGCCATCCGCTGGGCATCGCCCGTTGATCGCCTGCCGGCTTACCTAGGGCAGGACACGGCCATGTTCATACGCCTTTCCTTAAACTACCTCAACGAACTGCTGCTGACCCAAAACTACGATGAAGCCGTTTCGCTGCTCCGCAAGATAGGGGTTTGGCAACAACGGCAGGCTGCGGAAGTCTTGCCTTCGGGAGCGCGTTTCTCCGCCGAAAGATTCTATCATCGGGCAAACCGCCCGCTTGGAGTTGCCGTATGCTTGATGCTTGTAGGGTTCGCGGCCTTTATCGGCTACTGTCGGCGCATGGCGGCCCATCGTGCGCCGAACCGTCTGTGGGAACGCCTGTTGGCGGTGCTTCTCTGCTTCGGGTTGGCCTATCTTTCGGTGATGTTGGTGGTGCGGGCGTGGGTGTGCGGACACCTGCCCTTTTCGAACGGCTATGAAACCATGCAGATGATCGCCTGGTTCGCCCTGCTTGCCACGCTTCTTTTCTACCGCAAGGCGGATTTTCTGTTGCCTTTGGGTTTCTTGGTGTCGGGGCTGGCGATGCTGGTGTCGATGATGGGTTCCTCCAATCCGCAGATAACGCCGCTTATGCCGGTGCTATCCTCGCCTCTGCTTTCCATTCATGTGATGTTGGTGATGATTTCCTACACCTTGTTCGCCTTTATGATGCTCAACGGCCTGGCCGGATTGTGGCTAAACTTCCGCCACAAGGAGGCTTCGATGCGGCTTGCAGTTGTGAGCCGTCTCATGCTTTACCCCGCCGTGTTCACCTTGGCGGCGGGCATCTTCATAGGTGCCATTTGGGCCAATGTTTCTTGGGGACGTTATTGGGGTTGGGATCCCAAGGAAGTATGGGCGTTGATTACGTTCTTGGTCTATGCTTTCGCCCTCCACGAAAAATCCTTTCCCTCCCTGAACCGTCCCGCCGTCTTTCACGCCTTTTCCGTTATCGCCTTTCTGTGTGTGCTGATAACCTATTTCGGCGTAAATTTCCTCTTGGGAGGAATGCATGGCTACGTATAAAACCGCCTTTTCGTAAGAACAGCCGTGCGGCAGCGAAGCGCCCCCGCACTAATAAACCGCCGGAGGCACCGACCGCAACGCCGGGGCGCGTTACGGGCACAGAAACTGCCCGTGAAGGCACATGCAGCAGTTATACCTCCGTATGATAGGTTCGTATAATGTGCCTTTCGTGCGAAGCACGCGCTCCGACGGGCGTTGGCCTATGGGGAGATGGGGGTGGCCTCGCGCCAAGATGCATCCACATGCCGTCCGCTGAGGACCGCCGTCCGCGCAGGACGCGCCTTTTTTGGTTACTTTTTTGGGCAAGAACAAAAAAGTAACAGCCCCTGCGGCGCCAGCCGCAAAAAAGTTCTTCGTAGATTGGACAGAATAATGTACCTTTAGCGGACACAGGAACTGTCCGTGAAGGTACATGCCAATTTTTTTCTTCGTAGATTGGATATAAAGATGTACCTTTGTCGCCGGGTAAGTCTTACACGACCAGCTCCTTTCTACTCCCCCAGGGCCGGAAGGCAGCAAGGGTACGAAGGTTGTAGCGGTGCGATGTAAGGAGCTTACCCTTTTTTTTACCCATTTTCGCCTCCGGGCGGTTCGGACGTAAAGAATGATACTGAAAGCCTATAACCAGGAAATCCACAGCAAGCAGATAGACCATATCGTGCAATGCCTCAGACATGGGGGTATCATCATCTATCCCACCGACACCATTTACGGCATGGGCGTGGGGCTTTCCAACATACGCAGCCTCAACCGGCTCGCGCAAATCAAATACCGCCGAAAAGAAGACCTCAACTATACGTTGCTCTGCCACGATTTGAGCCATCTCTCACATTATTGCCTGCCTATCTCCAATTCGGTTTTCCGCCTGATGAAATCGCTTACGCCCGGGCCTTATACGTTTATCCTGAACGCCAATAACGAAGTGCCCAAGCTGTTTCAAGGCAAGAAGAAAACCATCGGCATCCGCATTCCCGACAACAAAATCGTATGCCAGATTGTAGAAGCCCTGGGCGAACCCTTGTTGAACACCTCGCTCGATACGCAGGACGACCAGACCGAATACCTCACCGACCCCGAATATATCCATGAAAGGTTCGGCAAGCAGGTGGATCTGGTGATTGACGGCGGCATCGGACAGGTACAGTATTCCACGGTGCTCGACTGCACGAAAAACGATATAGAAATCATCCGGCAAGGCATCGGCGAAGTGCCACCCTTGAACTAAACGCTTACTCCATGCCTACGCTCAAATACGCCGACATCGTAAAGCAAATCCGTTCCAAACAGCTCGCCCCCGTTTATCTGCTGTGGGGAGAAGAAGATTTTTACATTGACCGCATCGAAAAAATCTTCGAGAACGAACTGCTGGACGACATGCAGAAGGAATTCGACTACAGCGTGTATTTCGGGCAGGATCTCAAAGGCAAGGAACCGGGTCTGCAAGGCGTTATCGCCAATTGCAAGCGTTTTCCCGTTATGGCGCCCTTCCAGCTGGTTATCGTCAAGGAAGCCCAGGCCATAGACCGCTGGGATGCCCTGGAAGACTACCTGCAGAAACCCGTAGCCAGCACGGTGTTGGTGTTCAGCCACAAGCACAAAAAAATCGACAAGCGCAAATCCATCTTCAAACTCTTTGACAAGGCAGGTGTATGCTTTGAATCATCCCCTCTCAAAGACAAGGATTATATGCCCTGGATAGAAAGCCACCTCAAGGAAAACGGCTACGACGTGCAGCCGCAGGCCCTGGCCCTGTTGAGCGAATCCTTGGGCGGCAGCCTCAACATGATCGCCAACGAATTGGCTAAACTGTTCGTGAACCTGCCGCAAAATACGGTGGTGAACGAAGACCATGTGGAAAAATACGTGGGCATCAACAAGGAATATAATCCTTTTGCCTTGGAAAAGGCTCTCGCCATGCGCGATTTGGTGGCATGCCGCAAAATCTGCAACCATATACGGCAGAACCCCAAGGAGTTTCCGTTGCCGCCCCTGATGGCGATTATCTACCGCCTCTACGCGCGCATCATCCAGGTTCACGCACTCAAAGGCAAAGGCACGCCACGCAACGAATGGGCCTCCATTCTCGGTGTGAACCCTTATTTCATCGGGCAATACGAAACCGCCGCCACACGTTATTCCTACCGCGAAACGGCGGCGATACTGCAGATAGTAAAGATTTACGACCTTAAATCCAAAGGCTACGGCGGCAATCTCTCGCACGAAGCCTTTATAGACGAACTCTGCTTCAGGCTGTTGCACGCCTGTTAGCTTCCTCTTGCCGGCGTTTTCGCCAAAGCTGCCAACTGTTGATGATGTTCTGCCAGATAATGTAGGTTCCCATGCCTACAATCGCCAGCGGCGTGGTGCCGTCGGCGGGCGTGAGGAACATGCTCGCCACCCAGATGCCCAGCACCATGTTTTTCTGCCCCAGGCTCTGGCCGCCGCTGATACTGTCGCCGTAGTACCGCCCCAGACGCTTGCCCAAAAAGAACATCAGCCCACACAGCACCGCCGAACCAAAAGCCAGCAGAACCGACATCTTAGCCCCTGCCGTACTGCGGAGAACGGCATCCACCATCTGCGCGGCGGCGAATATCAGACACGAAGCCCACATATAGAAAGACACCTCGTGCCAACGCGCAAAACAATCATGCACCTTAGGTGCCACATACTTTAAAAGAATCGCCAGCAGGAAAGGCCCTGCCAAAATCGGCAGAACCCGCTTCAATATGCTCCAGCAGGCTATCCAAAAAGGAATCTCGCCCGCCGAATCGTGCAGGAGGGGAAACCAGAGCGGCGCCACAAACGAAATCAGCAGACTGGAAAGCAACACATAGGTGGTGTTGGAAGCCGCGTCGCCGCCCAATTTCATTGTAACCACCGCCGATGCCGCCGCCGTGGGCGCCAGGATACACATCATGCTGCTCTCGGCCAGATGATTCCAGCCCAAGGCCGCGAACAGGTAATACAACCCCACCGCGCCGAAAAACTGCACGGAAAGGAAAACCAGGTGTACCTTGCGGAAACGTATCTGCGAAGGGTCGATGCGGCAGAAAGTAAAGAGCAGCATCGCAAAAATAAGATAGACAGTCTTGTCGGCATAAGCGATAAAGAACTCATGCCCCAGGCTGCCTATCAGCAATGCCAGCAGCAACGCCCAATTCTTGATGAAACCTATAATTCTGCCCAACATCTTCTATACTGCAAAAGCCGTCGGAACCCTCCCTTGAACGAAAGGCTACCTTACCTGCTTGCCGTTGAGAAACACTTTTTCCACCTTGTTGTTGCCGAAAGAATAAGGCATATACTCATAGGTGGGAATTTCCTTGGTGATAAAGAAATTGGCTTTCTTGCCCTTGGAAATGCTGCCCAACACATCGCTCACGCCCATGGCACAGGCGGTGTTGATGGTGGTGGCGTGAACCGCTTCTTCGGGATACATCCGGTAACGCACGCAAGCCAACGACATCACGAACTGCATATTGCCCGAAGGCGAGGAACCGGGATTGAAATCGGAGGCCATCGCCACCGGAAGCCCCGCCGCCATCATTTCGCGCACCGGGCTCAAGGACATTCCCAGAAAGAAAGCCGCACCGGGAAGGACGGTAGGCATGGTATCGCCGCCCAAAAGCGCCTCGATTTCTTTCTTGCCCACATATTCCAGGTGATCCACCGAAAGGGCCTTGTATTTTACACCCACCTGGATGCCGCCCGACAGTGCCAGTTCGTTGGCATGGATCTTGGGGCGCATTCCGTAGCGCGCGCCGGCTTCCAGAATACGCTCGGTATCCTTTATGGTAAAGAAGCCCTTGTCGCAGAAAACATCCACAAAATCCGCCAGCTTTTCCTTGCCGATGGCGGGAATCATTTCCTTGACGATCAAATCCACATATTGGGTCTGACGGCCTATGTATTCTCGGGGAACGGCGTGCGCGCCCAAGAAATTGGCCTTGATGGTGAGCGGAGATTTCTCCTTGAGTCGGGCAATCACCCGCAACATCTTCATCTCGCTCTTTAAATCCAGTCCGTAACCGCTCTTGATTTCGGCCGCCCCCGTGCCGTAAGCGCACATTTCCTGCAAACGTTCCCAAGCCGAATCAAAAAGCTCGTTTTCGGATGCCTGGCGCAGGCGATCCACCGAATTGAGGATTCCCCCGCCCCGCTTGGCGATTTCTTCATAGCTGAGCCCGCGGATCTTGTCGTTGTACTCTATTTCGCGGCTGCCGGCATATACGATATGGGTATGCGAATCGCAAAAAGAGGGAAATACGAAACGCCCCGTGGCGTCGATTTCCTTGATACGCCCGTAATCGGCTGCCATTTCGGCCCATTTCTTCATGCTGCCGTAATCCACAATCCTGCCTTTGTCAAACAGCAGAAAAGCGTTCTTGAGAACCTTGAGGTCCTGCATATCCTTGCCGCACACCTTGCGTACGGAGGCGGGCAACACCTGCACCAGCCCTTTGATATTGGTTACTACCTGCATCTTGCTTGTAATTTTATCGGTTGAACACCGCGAGGCACAAAGGTACATCTTTGTAAACAATCCACGAAGAGATACCCAAGCCCTATTCCAACACCAAGGATGCAAATTCTTCTTTGGTCGGCAAACGGAACGTAACAGACAACATTCTCTCCACCGCGGCAATCACCACATAGTCGGGTTTGAATACCTCAAAATAGTACTCAAAATTCGACAAGTTCTTGCAATGCTGCAGTCCCGCCACAAACTTAAACCGGTCGCAATAGAACTTGTTCCACGAATAACAGTAGCTATCCTGAAAAAACAACACCGACGGACAATCCGCCTTGTCGGTCTCATAGGTAAAATATACCGGATAGCCCGGATGTATTTTCAATGTGTCGTAACGTTCCGTAGTTTCTTCCGCTTCATTCTTACGCAATACATATTTCGGCACCACCTCATCAATCACCAACGAGGAAAGAGGCAAGTTCTTCCGCAAAACTGTCTGTACTTCGAAATCCGACAGTTTCCATGGTATTATGGCTGGAAAATCTTTGGCCATTTCTTCCAAAAGATGATTCATGCCATAATACGCCCCTATATCATTCCAATGCAAAATATCATATTTATAATTAAAAACCTGTTCTATTTTGCCGATTTTCTGTAATAAAGCTACATTATCCACATAATGGATGCCATAAAAACGAAGTCTTTCGGTTACCAACTGATAGAAATGTGCTTGAAATCGGTAACCTTCCGGCAGATATTGCGGATATATAGTACTCTTATTGGGATTGAGACAAAATACGAATTTTGCGCCCCTTTTTTCACAATAATCCTGAACCCGCTTCAAATACGAACAAAATGCATCAAGATGCACACTGTCATACACCTCTTCCGTTAACTTTTCGAACAAGTGCCCATTCTTGCCATATTCATAAAGAGGATGTATCATTTCGTTAAAAACGTGGTCATTATAAACCGTGTACCCATGAATCATTCTATCCCGAAAACCGATCCTGTCTTGAAAATACGGATCGATATCGCCCTTCCACTTGACCAATCGACGGTTGTCTATCATTGATACAGCTTCGGGATCTGTATTCGTGGTAAACACCGCCATCAACACAAAACCAACGATAACACAAGAGAATATTATTTTTATTGTTTTCATTTCCACCTAAAATTGAAAGTAGATGAAAGGTTGATATTTGTTTGCTGTTACAGCACAAACTGAGAGAACAAACAGTATTGTTAAAAGCACATATTTCACGATGGAGAATCCAACCGACCTTTTATCCCATTTCCGCAAGCATTCCTGTACACGTTCGTTTTGAAATATACAAAGACAAACCATCACAAAAAGTATGAGAATGACAATGCGTTGATTCAATAGATAATAAGACCATATAAAATTCGGTTCCACCACTGGAATCATACCGAGCAGATGCTTGATGTAGGTCTTGAACATATCTAAAGTTGGTGTCTTGAAGGCAATCCAACCTATATTGACCACCAACATTGTATAAAGCCAACGCAGAATTTTCGGAATTTTCTCATACCAGCCCTTTTGAACAAGAAATCTCTCCATCATAACACACAGGCCATGACATATACCCCATAATATGAACACCAATGAAGATCCATGCCAAATACCCGTCACCAAGAAAACAATAAAGAGGTGCAGATAAACGTTGCCTTTCCTACTTCCTCCTAAAGGAATATAAAGATACTCCCTGAACCATGCACCC
This sequence comes from uncultured Bacteroidales bacterium, assembly GCA_947177315.1. Classification (GTDB taxonomy): domain Bacteria; phylum Bacteroidota; class Bacteroidia; order Bacteroidales; family P3; genus Pullibacteroides. The sequence goes on from CAMWTX010000020.1 coordinate 12,059, forward strand.
AAAGTGATGTGCCACCTCCGCCAAAACTCTGAGATAGACGTAGAAGCATACGGAAAATTGAAATTTTCGGGAATCCTGAAACCGAACATCCTGCCGATGCCGATGGCCATATCCGAGTAACCTGAAAAATCAAGATATATCTGCAAAGTGAACAAGATACTTCCCAGCCATGCCGAGGCAACATCCATTTGACCGTAGGTAACGGAAAAAATCCGGTTTACCGTAAGTGCCAACACATCGGCAACCAACACCTTCTTGGCAAGACCCACGATAAAACGTTCCAAACCCGACACCAAGTCCTCAAAAACCACCTTCCGGTTGCGGAGATACGGCTCAAATTCATAATATTTCACGATAGGGCCTTGCGCCAGTTTGGGAAAGAACAGCATATAAAGTGCGAACTCGGCGAAATTCCTGTTGGGTTTTACCTTGCCATGCCGGATATCGAGCAAGTAGGATATTCCGTGAAAGAGGATAAACGACAAGCCTATCGGAATCACAAGCTTTTCTATCGTGAGGTTGGAAGACAGCAAGCCATCTATCAATCTGGCGAATTCATTCCATATCTTGTAATAAAAGAAAAACGCAAGGTTCCCGACCACACCGATACTTAAAAACGGCTTCCATTTCTTGGAAAGCAATGCCAAGAGGTAGTTCCATACCACAATGGATGCCAATGCCGGCAGTGTCTTGACCGCCACTTTGAATCCGCCCCAGCAGAAGAACACCAACGAAAAGACAAGCAAAAGCAGATTCAAGCTCAGGTCTTTACCTCGAAAATGAAAACGGTTTATGGCATGGTATAGAATAAGGACTATGGGTAAAAACAGGAAGATAAACGATACCGAATTAAACAACATGGGCAGGACAATTTAAATCCGAAGCGGATATTTCCATCGCCGCTTCTTTTAATCCTGCAAATGTATTAAATAGTTTCAAAATCCCGGCGGTGTTCCACAATCTTCTTGAGATTGGCTTGCGCCCACTGCGTGAGTTGCGTGATGATAGGCACCAGGGAGCGGCCTGTTTCCGTAAGCGAATACTCCACCCTCGGCGGCACTTCCGGATAATATTTACGGTTGACAAGACCATCGGCTTCGAGAGTCCGTAAGGTATTGGACAATATGCGGGAAGAAATATCCGGTATCTTGCGTCCCAATTCATTGTATCGAATCGGCTCGTTTTCGCTCAGCACAAGAATCACGAGCAATGCCCACTTGTTGCCGAAACGCGCTACCACATTCCGCACGGGGCATATCTCTATAATGGCGTTACGCTGCTCTTTCTTTCTCATATCCGCGATTATTTTCATCGGTAAAATTAATGGATGCCCCTCATATGCGCAAACCTACTCCGAAAAGTAATTTTTTTTCATCGGATTTGCTTTTTCAAACCCCTGAAAATCATCAAAGGTAACTTTTTTGTTACTTGCTAATACAATTGTAAGTTCTTGATTCATAAAATCCAACACTCTATTTTTGTAAGATAAAACCATTGTCTAACCCTATAAAACATTACGCTTATGAAACGTATCGACAACGGTGCTGTAAAGCACACCGCACAGGCTTACCTCTGTGTCAAAGCCGAAAACAAACAAGGCTCCGCTCCCTGCGGTTCCGCTTGCGGTGCAGGCGGCGGCGAACCCAAACCCGCTCCCAAACCCGGTTCCTGCGGTTCGGCCTGCGGCGCCGGCGACAAGTAGTCTGCACTTGGATTTCCCGACGGAGATGAGTTTTTATTTCCGTCGGGTTTTCTTTTTGGGAAAAACCACCTATCATGGAATATTTCGCTTTCCAATGGCATATCACCGACCGCTGCGACCAACGTTGCGCCCATTGCTACATCTTTGCCGAAGGGCATCCCGAATTGGTGGACATGTCCTTTTCCCAAGCCCGGCAAGTGATAGCGGATTGTGTGGAGATGTGCCGCCGCATAAACCGTCTCCCCTACTTCTACATCACGGGCGGCGACCCGATTCTGCACCACCGCTTTTGGGATATTCTCGCATTGCTTCGGGAACGGGATATTCCCTTTACGATTTTGGGCAATCCGTTTCATCTGACCGATGAAGTATGCACACGGCTCAAGGCGCAGGGTTGCGACAAATACCAACTCTCCATAGACGGGCTCAGAGATACGCACGATGCCATCCGCAAACCCGGCTCCTTCGATACGACAATAGAAAAAATCGCCCTTATCCGCAAGGCCGGAATCCGCTGCGCCGTCATGACAACCGTATCGGGCACGAACCTGCACGAGATACCCGCCATCATCGACTTGGCCGTGGCGCACAAGGTGGATATATTCGCTTTCGGGCGCTATTGCCCCACCTCCTTCGAGAAAAGCACCCATATCGAACCTTTGGAGTATCGGGACTTTCTGGAACGTATCTGGCGGAAATTCGAACAATACAAAGACAGCGGAACGATATTCAACCTCAAAGACCATCTTTGGACGTTGTTCCTCTACGAAAAAGGATTGTTCCACATACCCGAAGATGCGGAAGCGGACACTCTCTACGATGGATGCCATTGCGGCGACTGCCACATAACCATTCTGCCGACCGGCAACGTTATGGCTTGCCGACGGTTTGAAAGCCCGATAGGAAATCTTTTTGATGAACCCTTATACCGCATCTATCAAGGGGAAAAGATGAACGCCTACCGGCAACACGATAAATTTGAAAAATGCTCCCGTTGCGAACTGCTGCGTTTTTGCAGGGGATGCCCTGCCGTGGCATACGGCTACACGCACAATTTCTATGCGCCGGACCCGCAATGTTGGAAAGAAATACAGAACTGATGAACGAGGTAATCCGCCATTTATTGGAGAAAAGAACCATCCGGCATTATAAGGAGGAACAGATTAAGGAGGATGATTTGAAATGGATTCTGCAAGCCGGCCTCTACGCTTCCACGGCGGGAGGGCGGCAATCGCCCGTTATGCTGGTC
>CAMWTX010000021.1 GCA_947177315.1 uncultured Bacteroidales bacterium
CACAGTAGAGGGTACTGTCACGGAATTTCACCGTGTTCCTAAATTATCGGCGCGGTATCGGGCTTCTGCCAAGAGAATCCTTTGCCGCCTTCCGACCAAAAAGCCGGTGCAAAGATAGGATAAATTATTTTTTCGCAAATTGGCGGCAATAACGTATCTTCACATGCCGTAAAAGGCGGTATGCAAATACCTTTTTTGCAGAAAAAGACTGCTTTATGAAATATTCCTGTTGCAAAACCCTTGTTGTTTGGCTCGCATTGCTGGTTGTTCCTTGTGCCAGGGCGCAAGTTTTGCAAACTTTCTCAGACCGTTTGGACGAATTGCGGGGCGACCGTTCGGAATCGCTCAGTATGGCGGTTGATTCTTACCGGGAACTTATGGGTCAAAGCGAACCGGCTACAGCGGATTCGGCCTACGTGCTGCTGGAGGATTTCGCGGTGTCGCTCACCAAGAACATCGACTTTAACCTTATCTTGCTGCGTTCGGGCAACAAAGACCGCAACACCAAGGAAAAAAAGGCCGCCGCCGACTATGCGGACTTGCTGTACGGGCACTATTTTTCGGTGAGCCGCAAGAACGGACTGATCACCATCCGCCCCGATCTGATGCGGATTCAAACGGAACTCAAGGATTTTCTGAGCCCGCGCACCTATGCTTATTTCGAAGCCGTGCAACAGGATACGAATGCCGGGGGAAGTTCCGCCATTCTGGATTTTGCTCCCTCCGAACTGGCGCAAAGGGCTTGTTTTTGGGATGGATTTCTTTCGGATACCGTTTCTTTCCTTTTTCGGGAAGAAGCCGAACAACGCCGCGAAGCCTATCTGGAACAGTTGGTTTTCGGTTCGGAACAGCAGCCGGTGTTTGGAGAAAACGGCTTGCTGAACGAGGCTTTCAGGAAGGCTTACCTGCAGGTGCTTCGGGAATGCGGAGAAGGCAAGACCCGGGAAACGGTGGGCGCATATATGGAACTTTTAAAACAGAACGATTACCGCGATTGTCCGGCAATATGGATGTTTAGATACTAACAGGCTTATAGTAAGACGATGAAATCGGAAATATTGATTCTCTTGCAACTCGTCGGCTCCCTGACACTTTTCCTGTACGGGATGAAGATGATGAGTGAATCTTTGCAGAAAATGGCAGGCGGCAAGATGCGCGGCATTTTGTCCTCCATCACTTCCAACCGCTTTAAGGGTGTTCTGACCGGGGTTTTCATCACCGCCCTTATCCAAAGTTCTTCGGCCGCCACGGTAATGGTGGTGAGCTTTGTCAACGCCGGGCTCTTGGATCTGGCGGGTTCCATCAGCATTATTTTGGGTGCCAATATCGGCACTACGGTAACAAGCTGGGTGGTTTCCGTGCTGGGGTTCGGTAAGTTCAGCATCAGCGACCTGGCTTTGCCCATCATCGCTTTTGCGTTGCCCTTGCTTTTCTCGCAGAAGCGTTCCCGCAAGAACGTGGGCGAAATGATTATCGGTTTCGGCACGCTGTTCCTGGCCTTGCGTTTTCTGCAGGAATGCATGCCGGCCAATATACAGGACTATCCGGCGGTTCAGAATTTCATTACCTCCGTGAGCTCGCACGGCATCTTTTCCCGTCTTATCTTTGTGCTTATCGGGGCGTTGATGACGGCGCTCTTTCAAAGTTCGAGCGCAACGATCGCCCTTACCCTGGTTATCTGCGCCAGCGGCCTTATCGGACTGGAAGAGGCGGCGGCCATGATTATCGGCGAAAACATCGGTACCACGATTACCGCGGTTCTGGCGGCTTCGGTGGCCAACGTGCCGGCCAAGCGCGCCGCTTACTCGCATATGCTCATCAACATTTTTGGGGCGGTGTGGATTTTTATCGTGTTCCCTTACTTCTTGAGGATGGTTTGCGATTTGAGCATGTTCCTGCACCTGGCTCATTATAACCCGATGTACAGCAATATGGCCTTGATGCAGGCGGAAGTTCCGGCCTATATGCAGGAGGCGGTGCGCGCCGACGTGCTGCTGTCTTTGCCGCTTACGCTGGCCTTGTTCAACACCGTGTTCAAATGTATCAACGTGTTTGTGCTCATCTGGTTCGTGAATCCGCTCTGCAAGGTGGTGAGTCGGATGCTGCCCAACAAGGAGGGCGAAACGGGCTTTACGTTAAAGCATATCAAGATTGGCTTGCTTTCCACGCCCGAAGCCTCCTTGGTGCAGGCCCAGCAGGAAATACTGCTTTACGGGCAGGATACCTTGAAGATGTTCCGGCGCATGGTGGCCGCTTACGAACTGCCTGCCGGAGAATTCGAGAAAGAAATGGACAAGCTGCGCAAGATGGAGGACGAAAGCGATTTGGTGGAAGTGGAAATAGCCAATTACCTTACCAAGGTTTCCGAATCGCGTATGTCCACCGAGAACACCCAGCGTATCCGCGCCATGTTCAAGATAGTTTCTGAAATCGAAAGCATCGCCGACACCACGCTGCATATAGCCGGCACGATTCTGCGCCGCAACGAGCAGAAGATAACTTTCGACAGCGAGCATTCGGCCAAGATAAAACGCATGTTCGCCTTGGCCGAAGAATCCATTTCGGTGATGTGCGTGAACCTGGCCGGTGACTACAAGGCGGTGATCACCAAAAAGGCTTACGAGGTGGAAAACGCGCTCAACAGCTACCGCACCCAGCTCAAGCAGGAACACATGGTGGCCATCGAGGAACAGCGTTACAGCTATTCCACCGGCATCCTGCTCAACGATATCGTTTCCGAATGTGAAAAGGCGGGCGACTACGCCATCAACGTAACGCAGGCCATGCAAGACATCGGCCACGAACAATAAAACCTTTCGCGATGTTGCTCGATCTCCTTAAACGTGCGCGTTCCTACAGGCGTTTCGATGCCTCGGTTCCGGTTACGCGGCAGATGCTCGAAGAATGGGTGGCGGCTTGCCGTTACTGCCCGTCGGGGCGCAATGTGCAGGCGCTCAAATATGCCCTTGTTACCGACAGGGAGGCTTGCGGCAAACTCTTTCCGCTTTTGGCCTGGGCAGGTTATCTCAAGGATTGGGACGGACCCGAAGAAAACGAACGCCCCACGGCCTATCTGGTGCAGTTGTTGGATACGGAAATTGCCGCCAACTGCCTCTGCGACGACGGTCTGCATCTGCAGACCTTGGTTTTGGCGGCCACCGAAGCCGGTTTTGGCGGTTGCATCATTAAATCGTTCAACGATGCCGGATTGCGGGAATTGCTGCAACTTCCCGGCACAATGAAAATCACCTACGTGCTCGCTTTGGGCAAGCCCAAGGAAACAGTTCGGATAGAAGATATGCAGGGCGGCGAAGTGCGTTACTGGCGCACGCCCGACCAAGTGCACCACGTGCCCAAGCGTTCTGTTTCGGAACTTATATTCAAGACCATATAATACCTGCCTGAACCGTGTTTGCAAAAAGGACGGATTTTAAGATAGAAGTTTGCGCCAATTCGGTAAACAGCGTGTTGGCTGCCCGGGAAGCCGGAGCCGACAGGGTGGAGCTTTGTGCCGGAATGCCGGAGGGCGGCACGACCCCTTCGTATGGCTGCATCATGGAAGCCTGCGCCGTGGAGGGAATACAGGTAAATGTCATTGTGCGGCCCAGGGGTGGCGATTTTCTTTACGATGCCGTGGAGAAAAAAGAGATGTTGCGCGATATACGCATGATAAGGGAAAGCGGCGCGCAGGGCGTGGTTTGCGGCATGTTGCGGGCCGACGGCAGTATCGACGAAGAATTTCTGCGGCAGTGCATTCAGGAAGCCGCGCCGCTTCCGGTAACCTTTCACCGGGCTTTCGACCGTTGCGCCGATCCGATGAAAGCCTTGTCTGTGCTGGAAGATTGCGGAGTGATGAGGTTGCTTACCTCCGGACAGCGTTCCGATGCCTTGCAGGGCGCCGACTTGATAGCGCGTTTGGTACAGGCTTCCCAAAATATCATCGTGATGCCGGGTTGCGGCGTTTCGTCCCAAAATATCGCCCTGATAGCCCAAAAGACAGGTGCGGTGGAATTTCATCTTTCGGGCAGGGTGCGCCGGGAAAGCCGCATGGTGTTCCGCCATCCCGAATTCGAGCGCGAAGAACCGGTGCGCATAGACGGCTACGCGCATCAGATAAGCGGCGTGGAGAAAATCCGCTCCGCTGTTGCGGCGCTGTTATAGCTGCCGTATGGTTTTGAGCAGTTGTTCTCCCAGATTGATGTTGTAGCCTTGCGATGCGAAAACCACACGGTTAAAGGTATCGCAAACGATGAACAAAGGCAGGTTCCGTTCCTGTAAATCCAGTTTTTCCGCCAGTTCCTTCACCGCCGCGTTTTCCTGGTCTATGCCGAACCGCAAGGTGGCGGGTAGGTTTTCCACAGGGTGTTTGCGATAGTTGGTCCAAGCGTCCTTATCTCTGAAAAGTCCGATGATGGGGCGTCCCCAAGTTTCCAATTCGGTTTTGAGGCGGCTTAGGTCGTGCAGGGCATGGTTGGTGGGTTCTTCTCCGGCGCCCAGTACGGCCAATACGAAATAGCCTCTTCCGGTCTGCTGCAGAATGCTTTGGATTCTGTTCTCCTCCATATCGAAATAAGGCGTTTCGGCATGGAACGAACCGATAACCTTCAGACGGTCGGGATCATCGCGCATCACCAAGGGAACGCGCGAGGTTTCATGGGGCTTTACGTTGAAGAAATGCAGTTGCGCCAGCACATCGCCTCCGGCCAGGCGGGTTCCCGAAACCAGCAGGTGATAGCCGGAAGGGGTGGGTTGCGGCGTGGCAAAAGAGGATTTGTAGGTAACGCTGCCGTCTTCGGGATAGGTTTGCAGACGGAAGCCGTCTTTTTCGTGCCTCGAGAGCGTAAAATGCCCGTAATATTCGGGGTCGGGCAACAGGCGGGAGGTGCGGTAATCCAGTTGCAAGGAGCCGTATTCCGTATCGTGGGCGGTGTCGGCGAATACCGTTTTCCAGGTATCCTGACCGGTGGTGTATTGCACTTCTCCGGTAACGGGATGTATTCTTGCCGGAACGCCTATGGCACGCAGCACGCTTACAAAAAAGATGGAACGGCTCTTGGAATCTGCCATACGCGCCTTATAAACACCGATGGGCGAGATAGGGCAGGCCGGCAGACAATATTCGGCCGCAAGCCTGATGCTGTCTTTTACCCATCTGGCGAACCATTCGGGATCCTGCCGCACTTTTTCCGAAAATTCGGACGGAAGGTTTGCATGGAAGAAAGTACGGTAAGGAGTCAATTGTTCGTAATCCACACGCGGATTGCATACATAGGGTATGTTTTCGGAATTTTGCGTCAGGCATTCTTCCAACACCTCCAAAGAAACGTCCCGCCGGTCTTTTTCGCTCAGCGTCAAAAGCAGTTCCAATGCTTTGGAGCGGTTGGGCGCGTTTTGCAGAAAAGTGTCTGTCACCGCATGGTTGCCACGGCTTTCCACCCATACGGATGCCGCCTTTTGAGGCTCAAGCCCGAGTTGCCGGGCTCTTTGGGCGGCGGTTTCCTTGTTATAGAACGTGGCGGTATAGCGGTTGCGGAGGCTGTCTTCGGTTTGCAGGCGGTTTTTGTTTTGCTGTATTTGGGCTTCGCTTACCTCCACTTCCTTGCGTTTGAGCGGAGGAGGCACCATATCGAAATCCACAGAAAATTCCTCGCCGATGTTTCTGTCTAAAACCAGCCGCACGGCGGTGTCTTTGCCAAAACTTATCTTGCGGAAACCGAAACGGCCGTCTTTTTCAGCCCAGGCCAGCATATCGCCCTTGCCGGCGGTAAGGTGCGCCTTGCCGTTCCGATCGGTGGTCTTTTTTGCCACAGGAAAGAATTCGGCATAGTTGTACAACCTGAACTCCACTTTTTGATCCGGCAGCGGATTGCCGTGCAGGTCGCATACTTCCACCTCCACGCCCGCCGTGTCGGCATAGTTGGCGGTAACGTTGATTTCGGTGTAGAGCGGCGTGCGCGCCATTACTTCTTCCGGGCCCTGATAACGGCCAAAAACCTTGGTGTGCATCAGCATGCCGCGCGTGGCAGGTTTGTTGAACCAGGCCAAATCCAAGACCGGTTCGGGTTCACAGGCGCCTAAGAAATGCCAGCGGCCATTCACATAGGCTTCCACCCAGGCATGGTTGTCGTCGGTATGCGCCCAACGGGGCGTATAGACCTGGCGCGCAGGAATGCCCACCGAACGCAGGGCCGCCACCAACAGCGTGGATTCCTCGCCGCAACGCCCGTAGGCGGTCTTTACCGTGGCCAAAGGCGAGGATGTGCGCATGTCGGAGGGCGTATAGACCGCTTTTTCGTGGCACCAGTGGTTCACTTCCAACACGGCTTCTTCCAAGGGCAGATGCTTGACCCTGTCTTTGAGTTCGGCATAGAAAACCATGCGGCTCGAATCCAGATTCTCGTTGTTGACCCGCACCGGCAGCACAAAATGCCGGAACTCCCTTTCGGGAATGTCTTTGCCCCACGGCATCTCTTTCTTGGCCTTGAACGAAGCGCGTATGTTCCGCAGGTAAAATTCGGGCGTATAATCGGCCATGTCGCCCACGGGCATATAGGCGTAGAGAAACTGCAAGGCCTCCTTTTCCTGTGGGTTCTGCATTTCTATGAAATCGAATATGGATTGGAATCCGGAGGATGGGAACATGCTTTTTTTGGCGGTGTAGTCTTCCCGAACCTGCCGCCGCTCGGCCTCTTCCATAATCAAATGCTTTTTTCCACAAGCCGTGCACAACAGGATGCCGGCCAAAAACAGTGTTCGAACCGTAACTTTCATGGTTACTTTTTTGCTGAACCGCGAATATACGAAAGAATGGGGGATGTCTTTTGTTTTGATAATGTGGTTGGATAAAAAATTCTTATTGTCAATTTTTGAGAGCGGATGTTTCTATTTTTGTTCCCGATTAAGCAATCGGTTTGTGGATGGTTTGCCTGCTGCTTGATGGTTAAAATATCGGCATACCTTTGGAGCATGTGCCATGCACAACGGGAATCAACGGAATATTATATAAACGAATAAACGTATAAACCCATAAAAAACAAAAATCATGAAAAACAAGATTCTTTTATTGGCGGCTTGTACCGCTTTGGTAATGACGGGCAGGGTAAAAGCTCAGATTACTGTAAATTCTTCGCAGGTAGAAATAAGCAAACCGCTTTTTGTACAAAACATCGTAACTTCCGGTTCTTTGAATTTGAATTTAGGCAAGTGTAACTTAACTTTCAGTAATTGGATGAGCGGTGGATCCGGTGGAACTATTATTGTAAAACCATTATCGACAACGGATGATGCCCAATCGGTAATAGGACTGAATCCAAACCTTTATGACAGAGGGGCTATCGCACCATCAATTAATAACTTTATGGATTTGGGGTCAGAATCCAACCGATTCAAGAATGTTTATGCAGTAAATTCAAGATCCCTCAACGGTTCTTCACAGTTGTCAGATATTCGCTATAAGGAAAATATCAAGAATCTGCAAGGAGCCACGGCTACATTGCTAAAATTGCGTCCTGTTTCTTTTGATTTCAAGGCGAACAACAATATCTTCGATACTGCTGATTTGAAAGGGAAGGTAGGCTTCATTGCTCAAGAAGTGCAGACTATATTGCCCAACCAAGTGAAGTATCTTTCCGAGACCGATATGTACACACTCGATTATGTTTCGATGATTCCTTATTTGGTGAAAGCGTTTCAGGAAACCTATGCCGAGAATGAAAATCTTCGCGACGAAGTGGAAGAACTTCGGGAAGCAGTGGAATTGCTGAAGGAACAACTTTCTACCCCTCAAAACACGCCGAAGAACAAAGCCCCTAAACCGGGAAAATCCGAAAAAGAAGCAGGAGCCGAAGCCACCCTGTATCAGAACACGCCCAATCCGTTCTCCGAAAAGACCATTATTTCCTACGAACTGCCGGAACGGGTATCATCCGCCAAGATTCTCATCCATTCCTTGGACGGGCAATTGATAAAGACCTATTCGTTGTCAACAACAGCCGGCTTGGGCTATATCTCGGTGGATGCAGGAATGCTCTCACCTGGCATGTACACCTACAGCCTTTCGGTAAACAACCGGATGGTGGATACCAAACGGATGGTGGTTACGGAATAAAGGAAAGGAGGAGAATATGAAAAAGTCAAGAGTATTATGGATAGCGGCAGGTATTTTATTCCTTTCCACCTGTCTAACTGCCCAAAAATCCACGGTAGTTATCGCGGAAGTGTTGTACGACAGCCCTTTGGCGTATTCGGTATCCACCGTCCACGAGGGAGAGTTCATCTCTCTGTACAACTATGAGGAAGAGGATGTGAATATCGGCGGATGGCGTGTACAAGTCACCGATTTGACGAGCACCCAAAAAAGCATCGCTACCTATACGATACCGGCCAATACGGTTTTGCCCGCCTTTTCCCTGGCTGTCATCGCGCCCCGTCGTTCCAACAGTACTTTCGATGTAGGGGCTTTCTACGGTTCGGAAGATTCCGATTCCAGCGGCAATATAACGCTTTACACGCAAAAGTTGGTTTTCCCCGACACACGGAGTCTGATTCGGATTTACGATGCCCAAAACAAGGTGCAGGACGAACTAACGTATGACGGCATTTCGGAACCTTTGTCGGGCAAAGCTTTCCTGCGGGCGGATAACGGTTATTGCCCCAGCCGGCCCGGAAGCGAATCGGTTTCGATTCAGCGTAAGAGCATCGAAGTAAAGGAAACGGGCCATACCATTTCCCAGACAGATTATTTTTCAGGAACAGCCAATCCCGTGCAGTTGTATTCTTTCCTTTTGGATGAATATTCCTATGCTTCGGAAGCGAAGGGTTCGAACTCTCTTGTTCCCGTCAACAAGACGCTCACAGGAACGGTGACAAAAAATCAAGAAGAGAAAGCCTCGAACATCACCTCTTCACAAGTAATCGTAAGCGGAAAAAGCGTATATTTGGCAGAGGAGGAAGTGGTGTTGGGGCCTGGGTTCGAGGTAAAGGATGGCGCGGAGTTCGAAGTGATTGTGGAAAGGGACAGCTTTCATGTTGTGCCGATGCTCACTTATAATTTGTGGGGAAAGCACACCCCGGACTACGGAGTTCATGCCAAGTATATCAACCAAAGCGGAGCAGCCGTGGTTTCCGTACAAGAAGTATATGGGAAAAACAGATTCAAAAAACTGAAAAAGGCAACAGGAATGGACGGGAAAATGTGTATACTTACTACACCTTCGGGAATTAAGTGCGGTATAGGTATGCTATGGAATAAGAATCGCGTGGGAAATAAAAACCAAATGATTGAAAAAAAAATAAAAACCCCTAAAGATGGTTCTAATAAAAAACGTGGATATATCCTTGCTGAATTTCCTGAATTTTGTTTTGTGGCGACGCATTATAGTTTGTCTTCCTTTCATCGTGAAGAGATGACAAAATCAATTTTAAACGAAGATATTATAAAGAATTGCATAAATACAGGAAAACCTATTTATGTAGCAGGAGACATGAATATTAATACACAGCAAGAAAAAGCGATAACGATCTTTAATGATAATGGATTCAAAGTATTGAACGATCTTGTTTCAAAAGATCATCAAACTCAACCACAACACAATAAAAGCATAGACTTAATTCTGGAATATAACTGTAGTGAAAATATTTATCATCGTTTAATAGAAAGAGGAATTCCAATCCTCGAAAAAGATAGGGAAGATTGGTTATATAATGATAAAGTTTCCGATCATTTCCCTTATTTTGTTAAAGTAAAAACTAAATAACTGGTTCTATGAAAGCGCTTAATTGGATTTTACGGATAAGTCCGATTGTGATAATGCTTTCGGGCTGCGATTACCCTAGAGAATATCGTATTTTTTTAACAGAAATAGGTGAACAAGCGATTCCTTACAGGGATTTCAAAGTTATTCATTTTATTGATAATAATGAGATGTTCGCCACAATGGAGGTAAATGAAGATAAAACATTCTGGAAGGAGGATGGAGAGTATTCAACTCACTTTGTATGGGAGTGTCGCAAGGTGCATTTGTCATCGGAACAGTGCGATTTGCAATTTAATATAATAGTTGAAAGTTTGGATTGGTATGTCCCATTAAATGTATGTGTGAAAACTTCTTCTGGAGATGTTTTTCGCGTCTACTACGACATAATGGGACTACTTGGAACATACGATAGTCTTGAAATCAATCGTCACGTTTACTATGATGTAGCTGTGGTTAAAGATTGCGCAGGAAAGGATTCAAAACTCTATTACAACACAGACTACGGCATCCTCCAAGTGACACAGAACGATAAAGATATTTTCACATTGGTTCCGTGAGGAGCATGATTATAAAAATACTGTCATGAAGAACAAGATATACACTTGTATTTTATTAGTGGCTTTGTCGTCCTCCTGTTTTGCAAGCGAAAAACAGGAACGGAGTCAGGAGGCTCATACGCTGAATCTAAGTTACAGTCCTGTGCTACGAACTGTTTGGTATCAAGAGTGGAAAACTGTTCCGCCGCTCAAGTTTACATTGAATTATACCTACGACATTCCCATGCGTTCGCATGTCGTCAATTTTTATGCGATAGGGGAGGCTTCCTATATCGGAGGCTATCACAAAGATGTTCTCTCTCTTTCGGTAAGGGATGGACAGCAGGAACTATCTCATAAGAAATGTTTTAACACAGCAATCCTTTCCATCGGTATCGGTTTGAAGGTTCATCTTGTTCCTTTTTTGGATTTGGCTGTTTTTTATACAGGCGGCTATCGTTATAAAAACACTGTAAATTATGTGGAAAGATATGAAAAATGGAGAATATCAGAATACAATTATTCAGGTTGTGCAGGCGTTCGGCTTATAGGAAAAATCGGAAAAATCAATGTGTTCGCTGGCTATTCTTTGACACATCTACTTTATGAAGATTTTACGTATAACAAAACTGATCAATACAAAGTTGATCACTATGTCGATATAGGAATAGGCTACACCTTTTGATGCCCGCCGGCATGCGTAACCACCCCCTGCGGCGTCCTCACGGAGAAGTTCACAAAGCAGTAGATTTGAGGAAGGATAAAGTTTCCGATCATTTTCCTTATTTTGTCAAGGTGAAAATGAAGTAAAGTCCATATCACTATGAAAGCAATAAAGTTGATTGTATTGGCAGGGTTCTCGCTGGTTGCCTTGTATGGTTGCATCGCCAGCAAGGAGTGGCGTTCGCTCACCACAATCGATAAACAGATGATTCCCTATGAAATGGGTGACACGATTCGTTTTATCGACGAGAAAGGGGCGTTGTCTCTGCTCACAGTGGACAGAGATATAACATATGAGGAGCAATATCTCGATTTTTCTATGGAGATGCTTTATGAAGTTCGGAATGTACGATTGTCGTCGGAACGCGGCGATTTGAGTTTTGTTTTGGATGTTGCCGCGTGGAGGAGATGGAATAATCACCGCCCGCACATATACATCGATATGGGAAAAGACAAGGCTAAATTTGAAATATACTATGATTCAAAAGGAAATATCGGAAACTATGACAGTCTTGAAATCAACAACCATACCTACTACGATGTTGCCGTAGCAGAAAGTTGGAGAGGTGTGAAACTTTATTACAATAAAACTTACGGCATTCTGCAAGTAACGCAGAACGAAAAAAATATCTTCACGTTGGTTCCGTAAGGAGTCTGATTATAAAAATACTGCCATGAAGAACAAAATATACGTTTGTATTTTATTAGTGGCTTTGTCGTTCTCCTGTTTTGCAAACGAAAAGGAAAAACCGGAGCGAAGCCCGAAGGCTCATACGTTGAATTTGAGTTACAGTCCGGTGGTGGGGAGTGTTTTGTATCCGCTATCGGGGGGCTCTTGGTATAAGGAGTGGAGACCTGTGCCGCCGCTTAAATTCTCGTTGAACTATGCCTACGACATACCCATGCGGTCGCGTGTCGTCAACTTTTATGCCATCGGAGAGGTTTCCTATATCGGGGCGTATAAAAAGGATTCGTACACCTACGAGTTACCTTCCGGTATGGCACAAGGTCTCATTACAGAAAATCTCAATACCGTAATCCTTTCCGCAGGTATGGGTTTGAAGTTTCATCTCGCATCTTTTTTGGATTTTTCTGTCTTCTACACACTAGGGTATTTCCATACAAGTCATAGGGGAAAGGATAACGGGCATCCCTTTTATAGTGGGCAGTATAATGGCGTTTTAAGCCATGCGGGAGGAAGATTTATTGGGAAAATTGGAAAAATCAATGTGTTTGCCGGCTATTCCCTTTCCATGTTAGTGATGATGGCTCCAAGGGACCATTATATAGATGTCGGTATAGGCTACACGTTTTGATGCCCTCCGGCATCTACCTTGCCCGCGTAAAGACGCCCTGCGGTGTCCTTACGGAGAAGTTTTCGGTAAAATAAGTAATGAAAAGGAGATGTTGGGTAACGGCTTCAAAATAGAGAAAGGAGGCACATTATGTGTAAATGTAAAATAATCGCAGTCATTCTGCCGGTGTTAGTGATAGGTGTTTTGTTCACATCCTGTTATACGATTTTTAACTGTCCATCGTATCCCGAAAGCATGGCAAAATTTATGCCTGGGCAATATGGCGGAGGTGAATTGAAATACCTTGTCGGATGCGATACTTGTGTTTTGGAGGTGGGAAAGTTATCTCTTTCGAAAGCGTACAAATATAAATCCGATTGCGGAGGCGATCATTGCGAAGTCACAGCGACACAAAAGCTCAGGGAAAGGGATGCTCACTCTATAGATTATATCCAACAATATGTCCACGATATAGGACTTGTTAAGTTAGCTATACTGATTGGAGGACAAGCATCTCAAAAAGATATCGGTAAGTGGTGGGTATCTTATGATTTCGAAAACATAGAACATGCAAAACAGCATGACTATGAAATTCTTTCGGAATATGTGTCCCCTACTGGGAAAATATATTCTCAAGTGCTTTTTTATCACTATTCTCAAGACTCCATATGGGTGTCCTACGATGAGGGCTTAATTCGCTACGTGCCTAGCCAAACCGATACCACAGCCTTAGGGCAGGTTTGGCAGTTGCTGTAATGTTGCATAACTAAGAAAAAAGATAAAACCAAAAGCCATGAAAGCCAAATATATTTTAGCCATATTCTGCGGCATGCTTCTTTGTGAAGCCTTTCTGTCGGCGCAGACGGAAGAGTTCCGTTTCAAGCTCTATCTGGAATCGTTGAGCAGCGGCAAGAAAGACACCCTAGAACTGGGGGTGGGACCGAATGGGTATGCGGTGCATGATTGCCGTTATGATTCAAACTTGTGTCCTGTATATACAAGCCCTTTATTTGACACGGCAGAACATATCGGGGCATTTGTTGTGCCTGCGGTAAAGAAACCTTATTCAGGAGAAAAATTTCGGGTGGAGTGTCCCATATACGGCAAGAAACGGATAGGTCTTTTGAAAAGCGACCTGGTGGTTGTTTTTCCGGCCAAGGAACAGCCTGTCAAGGTGAGTTGGGATATGCGGCTGTTGCAAGACCCCATTATAAAAACCCCGATAATGACCAATATTGACGAGGGGGGGCGTTTTGATTGTCATTGGCGTCTCCCAATACTCCTTTTCATGTCCGAAGAAGACACCTGCTTGATAGACTATTCTATTGGAGAGGAATGGTTTGATAGTGTCAGTTTGTACACATATATCACGGATAGTGCAGGGAGAGAACATCCTTATATCCATTTTTATGTATTGCCGGGATGGGACCGGAAGTTAAGTGACTTGGGAGATGACTGGGGGGGGCTCTTGAAAATTCAAATCAACAGTTCTCCGTATCCGTATCACCCAACCCGATACACAACAGATTCAAGATTAATAGTGATGTTGCGTTGAAAGAATGGCGGATTCATTCCGTTTCGGGAAAATTAATCCTGTCGGGAAAAGGAAACGATACGGAAATTGACTGTCAAGGCTGGACCTCGGGAATCTATGTATTCCGTTGGGAGAGCAAGAACCATGAAACGGGAGTTGGCAAACTCATAAAGAAATAGAGAGGGAACATCTCGGCACAACCATAGAACTTGGTGAAAGATTAACATAACAATCCAATAAAAGCCATGAAATCAAAATCGATAACAGCGTTCCTTGTTTGGAGCATAGTCAGTTCTTCGTTGGTTTCCGCCCAAGAAATCACTTCGAATGTGATGCAGGAAGGGCTGCAACACCAAGGATCTTCCTGGTTTATGGAAGGTTCACAGTGGTATTATGAAATTGCGGATGACGGCATGGGGAGCGGTGTCGGTTGCATTCATATGTCGGTGTCGG
>CAMWTX010000022.1 GCA_947177315.1 uncultured Bacteroidales bacterium
CGTTAAGCAACTTTTCATACCGCGCTATTTTCTCAAGATTACCCGACTGCTGTTCTAAGCGGTTCTGTAATACCAAAACCTCGTTTCTCAAATTCAACACTTCCCGAGAGAGCTCCGAAATCTGAAGGCTGTCTTTCTGCCGTTGCTCCAACAGATGGGCTATCTGTTCCTCCAAATTGTTCACCACCTTGCGCCATGTGTCGACCGCCGCGTCTATGTTGGTGATGTCTTGCCTATGGTTGCTGGTGGCAAGTCCCCGGTTTTCGATTTCGATGCGTTTCCGCTTGAAAAACCATCCGGCAAACCCACCTAAAAAGGCTGTGGCAAAGGGTACGCCTATCTGAAACAAGAGTTCTTTCATATCTCTTCCGTTTTGGTGAGGCAAAAGTATCGGGGCACAAAAAGACGCACAAAAACAATGTCTTAAATCGACACTATTTTTTATAAAACGGCTGTATCAGATGAATTTTGCCCCGTAGAAAAAACAGGAGATATGAGAAAAATAACGCACATCGCCGTACATTGCACGGCCACGCAACAAAAGACTACCAGCATCGCAAGCCTCAAAGCGCATTGGAGCGCTCTTGGGTGGAAAAAGCCCGGATACCATTATGTGGTGATGCCGTCGGGAAAAGTGGAGCAATTATTGGACGAAAGTCAAGTCAGCAACGGCGTGCAAGGCTACAATTCCTGCCTGATAAACGTGGCTTACGTGGGAGGTATAGATAACAACGGAAAGGCGGTAGATAACCGCACCGAAGCACAGAAAGCCGCCTTGTATTTTCTGCTCGAACAACTCAGATTCCGCTATCCGCAAGCGGTAATCCAAGGGCACCGCGATTTTTCGCCCGACCTAAACCAAGACGGAAAGATAACTTCGAACGAGTTTATCAAGCAATGCCCGTGCTTCGACGCCCGTGCGGAATACAGGAACATCTGACAAACCGAAAACCTGCTCAGGAATTGCTTACAGCGTTTCCCCAATCCGCTTTTTTTGCCGTATCTCGCGGTTTTTCTTGCGTTGGGCGCGGCGTTCCTCTTTGGTCAGACGCGGCGAGGTGCCGTGCAGGAACTCGTTGAGATTGTCGAAATCGCGGCGGAACACGATACTTACGCCCTGGGTATAGGAATTGACCGGTTTGGTGAGGTCTTCGTCGTTGGAATGGTTAAAACCCTTGAGGCGTAATTCGTCGGTAAACTTCCATTCGATATCCACATCGCCCACCACCGTGGTGGCGTTGGCTCCGGGCGTACCGGCCACATTGTCGGCCACCCCGAGGTTTCCGTTTATGAGCAGACGGTCGTCGAACAGCTGCCCGGACATCATTACCTGAAATTCCGAATTGCTGTTGGTGCTGCCCGGCTTATAGTTGATGCCGATATTGAAATCGTTGCTCAGACGGGAAAGGAAGTTGTTGAACTGGCTGAACAGCATCTCCGAAGAAGAGGCCAGGGCGGAACTGCCCACCGAATTGGAACTGCCGCTTTCCACCGCCATGAACGAGTTGAACATCAGCAACGAAAAAGTCTGCTGCAACATTTCGTCTTCGTTGTTCTTGCGCACCAAAGCCCAGAACTTGTCTTTGGTGTCGTCGTCGGCATTGAGCAGGTCTATATCGAAGGTGATATCGGGATTGAGCAGGTTGCCCGACAGGGCGATGATGCTTTCCACATTTACTTTCTGCTTGTAGCGGCTGTTTTGGTCGTAGGCCGCCAAAACCGGATAAAGGCTGGCTTTGGTCTGGTATCCGGCGCGCACATCCACCCTCGGTTCACTCGCATTGCCGAGCCAGGAAACGGTTCCGCCCTCCTTGAGTTTGAAATTTTTATTAATTAAATTCACCATCGAAAAGTCGAACCCGCCGCCGCTCACCGTATAGGTGCCGAAAATACTCGGATGGTTGTTTTCTACATACAGACGCAACGCGCCTTTTCCCGTAGCGGTGAGCAGCCCGTCCATCGCCGAATTGCGCAGACGCACAGACACCGCCAGATCGGGCGTTACATCCAGGTTGAAATCCATCGTAAGCTTGCCTTTGCGGTTCAATGCCGCACGGTTCCTCGCATAGAATTTCTCCAACGAAATCCTGCCGGTATCTTCCACCACGGCTTCGGGTTCCTTGAACACGATGAAATTGGCGCCGTTGCCACCGGTAGGATTCGAAAAATCGAAGAAGATATCCGAATTTTCTTCGGTCTGCGCGTTCAGCTGCAACAATATATCCTCCACCGGGCCTTTGATATTCAGGAGGCCGGAAGCGAACAGCGTTCCCCAAAAAGGCAGATCCACCTCGCGTGTGGTGCGCATGGCCACCAGATTGTTGAAATCCACGCCCAAATCCAAACGTATATTCTTGAAATTACGGTGCGTGATGTTGCCGCCAAAACGTCCGCTGGTGCCGAACACCTGATCCACGAAAACCGAAGCGGGAAAATCGATACGGGAAGAGGTGAGCCGTATGGGCATCTTGGCGAATTTGTAGTGGGTCTGCAACAGCCCGATGGTAAAGGCCAAGTCGTGGCAATTCACATCGGCAAACAGTTCCGGGGCGCGCAGATTGCCTTCGATACGGAGTTTTCCGCTTACCGTTCCCGAAATATCCTTGGCTACGGAAGAAAGAATCTTATCTAAGAAATTAACCGGACAATCATCGGCAAAGCCTTTGAAATCGAGCCGTTTTCCCTGTTTGGGAAAATAATTTCCGCTCAACGAAAGAATGTTCTTCCTGTTGTCCTGAACCACCTTGAAGGCCGCCTGTACGATATTGTCCCTGCCGAAAGCGGCATCCATATTGCCTTGGCCGTATTTGGTGCCGTTGATATAGATATCCTTGAGTTTCAGACGGGCGTTGAACGAAAAGTCGCTGTAGTAATCGCGAACCTCCGCCGTGCCGTTTATCTTGGTTTCTATCCTCATGGGAATCTTGCGCAAGAAGAATTGCAGATACGAAAGGTCAAAATCGTTGAACTTGGCCGACAGCACCGAATTCGGGTCGGGCGAAACCTCCCCTTCCAGGCTCACGCCATCGGAAGACTTGGTGGAGAACATGCCCACATGGTACATCTTCAAGTACTTCGGCGCCATCAGCACATAGCCGTCGGGATAACTTTTCCAGGTCGCGTCTTTTACCTGCAGGTTGAAATCCTGTAATTCCAGCCGCATCCCGCCTCCGGGCAGAAAATGGAACAGACCTGCAAAATCGCCTTGGGTATTCTGTTTCAACAAGCCCTCCCCTCCCCAGGTGATGCGGTATCCCACCGTGTTGGTATCGTTCTTGTTTACCTTTACCCTGAAATGGTTCATATTGATACTGTCGCTCAGATACAGGCGGTCCGCCGTGGTTTCCAAACGCACGGAACTCCGGTTCACCGCCACATCGAAATAGCCTTTCATGCAGGCCACGCTTCCCAACTGCACATAGGGAACGTTCAGCTGCACGCGCCCCCGGTTTTCCTGCGAGGCATAACGCAGATTCAGGTTCAGACCCAAAGGCAGCGAAAGCGCGGGATAAAGCACGTTCATCAACGAATCGGCCTTTTTCAAACGCAGGCGCAAGTCAAAATCCTGTACCCGGTTTCCCTGTTCCTCCCAATCGGTATTCCCGGCAAGATGGCTGCCCAGATGCGGAAAACATGTATGCACGGTTTTGAGAAAAGCGTATTTCAAATCCCCGAAATGCCACTGCCCCACCAATTCGGTTTCCATCTGTCCCGACCGCAGGGTCAGAACGCGGTCAAGGCTGTCTTTCTTGCGCAGTTCCGAATGCAGGTATTTTAAATGATAGACATTGCCCAAACGATGTATCTCGGTGCCGTTGAGCGTAAGGTTGCCCTGTATCGCCTCGCCTTTATTGGCGGTATAATCGGCAAGGATTTTCGTCTTGACGGAAAACAAGCCCGTATCGCCCAGCAGATGCAAGGGTTGCAGGTTGATTTCGCGCACATCCATATCGCAATGCAGCCAAGCACTGTCGCGCTTTTTCTCCCATTTTCCGAACAGGGTGAAATCAAGCCCGGTATCCCGGCAGGACACATCGGCATGGAGCAGATTCTGCCCGAAATCGATATGGAAAGGAATGCTTTCCACCACCTTGTCGTCTATCTCGAGTTGGGACACATCGCCTTGTACATGGCAGAAAAGATCGCTTATATCGTTGCCGCTGATCCTGAATCCGGCATCCAAGTCTGCCTTGCCCAACAGGCTGTCTTGCTTAAAAAGTTTATCCAGACGGATATTCCTCGCCTGGATATTCCCCGCCATAAAGTCTTTGCCGTCTGCCGTATCGCGGGAGGCATTGCCGATAACAACATCCCCTATATCTGTACGGAGATTCAGATTGAGTTCAAAACGGTGCCGGTCGCCGATAAAAGAACCGCTGGCCTGGGCACACTGCAAGGCCTGCAACACTTCGGGCAGCACCAAAGGTTTGCCGTTGGGCAACACCAGATGCCGGAGGTCATCGGCCTTGAGCTGCAGGCCGTCGAGTTTCAATTCCAAACGCCCGTCTTTGAATTGCGGCAAGCCCGCCAAGGTAAAATCGGCGTTCAGGAAAGTATTTCGGCCCGTATGCAGGCGCAAGCCTTTCAAATCCAAGTCGCTCACCGTGCCTTGAACCTTGCCCTCCGCTTCTACTTGCTGCGACATTTCCCCGAATACAGGCGCAAAATGCCGCAAATCGGCAAGCGATACCGTGGAGGGGCGCAAATCGGCTTCCATCTCCACATTTCGCACAAAATCACGATAGCATTTCCAATCTTCCCCTTTCAGGTGCAAATCGAGATTTACCTTGCTCCGCGGCGTTCTGATACGGGAATCGGTAAAATGGAGCTTGCCTTTCTCAACATGAATCGAGGTGGCGAAATCATCCACCCGGAAACCCGTCTTTTCATCGCACTCCACATGCTGCACCTTAACCCTCACGGTACCGCAACGGCTGTAGAAATCGGATGCCTCCGCATATACTTTCTCGAGCGAAACGTGTTTGTAGTCGATAACGCCCTCGGGCGCATACCTGGCATCCTGCGCCTCGTAAGTGAACGTACCGTTGAACACCCGGCCTTTTTCTATCCGGAAAGGCGTACGCAAGGCCGTGTCTTTCTTGGGCAGGGCGGTAATCTTCTGAATGACCCGCTTGAAATCCGAAATCGTGTCGCCCTCATAACGGGTAATATGCACCTGCGGGTCGTAAAGGGCTATGGAAGACAAGGTAAGCGCCTTGAAGTTATAGTTCTTGAGCGACGCCATGGCTTCGGCAACAAATACGGTGCGGTTGTTGTGCCCGTCGAAAACCTCCACGTTGCGCAAAGTGGCGGTGCGTTTGAACAGGTTGAAATCGAGCTTGCTGATATTGACCTCGCATTCCGTAAAGCGGGTGGCGAACTTGGCCGCTTTCCCGGCGATAAAACCCTGTACGGGCGAAGTATGCAGTACTCCGCCTAAGAAAACCAACAGCAATGCCACACTTCCCAAAGTATAGCCTACCGCCTTTCCCGTTTTCTTAAGCCACTTTGTCTTAAGCCGCTTAGGTTCCCCGGTTTTCTTATGTTTCTTGGATTTCATCCGTTTTGCGTAAATTTGCCGCCCTGCCGCGCAGGCATAACACGACATCTTGCAAATTTACCCAAGTAAGGGCAAGTTTGCAACCCCTATAAACGCTTTATACCACCCCACCGAAAAATGGCCTACATCCTTGCCATAGAATCTTCTTGCGACGACACCTCGGCTGCCGTGCTCAACGACCGTTTGCTGCTGTCGAACATGATAGCCGGGCAAAAGGTGCATGAACTCTACGGCGGCGTGGTTCCCGAACTGGCTTCGCGCGCCCATGCGCAGAACATTGTGCCGGTGGTTCATACCGCCTTGCAGAGCGCCGGAATCGCCAAGGAGAAACTCGACGCCATTGCCTTTACGCGCGGTCCCGGGCTTATGGGCTCGCTTCTGGTGGGCGTTTCTTTTGCCAAAGCCATGGCCTTGGCGCTGGATATCCCGATGGTGGAGGTGAACCATTTGCAGGCACATGTGCTGTCGCATTTCATCAAGACCGAAGATTACGACCACGCGCCCGAATTTCCGTTCCTATGCCTGCTCGTTTCGGGCGGACACACCCAGATTCTGCGTGTAAACGCGCCTTTCGACTTTGAGATTTTAGGCGGCACGATTGATGATGCCGCCGGCGAATGTATCGACAAAGCCGCCAAAATCATGGGGCTTCCCTACCCCGGAGGCCCGGTGATAGACCGTTTGGCAAAAACCGGCAACGACAGCCGTTTTAAGATTGCCAAACCGCATATATCCGACCTCAACTACAGTTTCAGCGGTCTCAAGACTTCTTTTCTCTATTTGGTTCGCGACGGTTTGAAAGAAGATCCCGGTTTTGTGGAAAAAAACGTGAACGACCTCTGCGCCTCGGTGCAGAAAGCCATTGTGGATAGCCTGATGGACAAGCTGGCGCTGGCGGTAAGACAGACCGGCATCAAGCAGGTGGCTATCGGAGGCGGCGTTTCCGCCAATTCGCTCCTGCGGCAGAAGATGCAGGAATACGCCGACCGCTACGGCTGGCAGGCGTTCATTCCGCCCTTCTCTTTTACCACCGACAACGCCGCCATGGTGGGCATTGCCGGTTATTTCAAATGGCAGGCCAAACAGTTCTGCGGTCTGGACGCCACTCCCTACGCACGGGCATAATATTCTTCAGCTTAAATTTGCCTTTACAAAATAGCAGTATTCATAAATACACCTTAATCATGAAAACACATCATTTAATGAAAACCTTGAGCGGCCTGGCCTTTGCGGCGCTGTTGCTGTGCGGAACCCTTTCCGCTCAAAAACCGGGCGCGCCCTTGAATCTTAAAGTAGATACCGTTATCGGCCATGCGGTATCCTTGAGTTGGACGAACCCCGACAAAGGCGACATCCTTTTTGAAAGCGGTTTTGAAAAAACGAATCCGAATGACCTGTCGCCTGCCTTTGAACAGAACTGGACGGTAAAATCGACCAATACCTCCTACTACGCCTGTTCATGGTTCAACTTTCCCACCCAAGACTTTATCGATGCCGAAGAACTCGATGAGCTGATACACAGCGGCCATAAAAGCGCGGCGGTATTTCTTGACCCCGTGGAAGAAGATCACCCCATGCATCAGGACGAATGGCTGATTTCGCCCACCCTCTCAAAGGCTGCATATCTGACTTTTTACTCTTACATCGATCCCCGCATATTGGAAAACGGAGCCGATCCCGAATTTCCCGACCACTATGTGGTGATTGTAAGCACCGACAGCGGAAGGACATGGAGCGAACCGCTCTGGGACGCCCGCTATGATGCCTCACCCAAAGGCGGCTGGCAGAAAGTGGAACTCTCGCTTGCCGACATGCCCACCGAAAAGATGCAGGTGGCTTTCCGCGCTTACGGCGATTACAAGACCTACGAAGATGACGAAACGGATACGGTAAACATGGGGCTTTTCCTCTCATGGTTTATCGATGATGTGGCCATCTACGGTTCCACCGGCACAACTCCCAACGCAACCATCGCCCAATATAAGATAACCCTGGACGGCACGGAACTGGTAAGCACAAGCAATGAGTTTTACACCGACAACAGCAAGAAAACCGAAGGCAAACACACCTATGCCGTTTCTTCGGTGGCCTTCGACGGCACGGAATCCGAAGCGGCGACCGTAGAAGTGGAATTGGAAGAACTCATTTTCGCCGCGCCCAGAAACTTTACCTGCACCCCCATTTTGGAACCGGCCACCGGAAGATATACGGTAAGGATGACCTGGGATGCTCCCGAATCCAAATTCAAACCGGCAAGCTACACCATCTATAACGGGAATCTCCTGTATGCCGTAGATCAGACCGAAGAAAGCGGCAAGGAAGGCATCGGAATGACCGGATGCCTCGGTGTTTACCAATTCCGCATCGTGGCCATTTACGAATCTCCCGACGGTGAATCCGAACCGGAAGTACGCAACCTGGCTTTGGGGGTTCGTTTCGGCGCCAACGGCCTCAAGGCGGAAACCTCCGGCAAAGATGTGGTTTTAAGTTGGGAAGAGCCCTACGAAAGCGAATTCAAAATGGCCTCCTACACGCTTTACCGTAGCGGTGAAAAATTGGCGGAAGGCTTGAAGGAACTCACTTACCGCGATACGGAAGTGGCCGACGGACTTTACCAATATTCGGTGATTGCCGTTTACGAAGACGGCGTGGAAGGCGTCCGCACCAACCTGTCTCACCAAGTGGGGGCCCCCGTGCGCGAAAAGTTGCCTTACTCGCAAGCTTTCAACACCACTTTCTGCCCTGAAAACTGGAAAGTGGTGAACCAAAGCGTGCGCACGCCCGACCGTTTCATCTGGTACTTTGACGACCGGAGCCGCCTGGGTATCAAAGGCGACGGATTTGAAGGCTGCTATGCCGCCATCGACTTTATCGATGCTCCGGGTTACACCCGCGATGCCACCTTGGAATTGCCCGCCATCGATTTATCTTCGGCCAAAGACCGCTCCAGCATCACGCTCTCTTTCAACTACAGCTATGCACTCGGCGGCAGTGCCAAAATAGGCACGGAATGGTCGATAGACGGCAAGGAATGGTATGTTTTGGAAATGATAAACAAAGAAACAGGCTTCATTCCCGATGCGGAAAATGGCGATTTCCATATCCAGAAAGCAACACATCGCATTGGCGTTTATGAAGACATCGCTACACTTTTGGATACCGCCAAGACCCTCTATCTGAGATTCCACTATACCGGAACTATGTCGAAATTCTTTGCCGTGGATAATGTTTTGGTGGCCGCCGACGGCGTGGCTGTTGAACAAGCCGCCACAGCCCCGATAGACGTTACCGTTTCTTCCCTCAACGGCATGATGAACGTACGGGCTTCCCACGCCATCCAACGCATCGAGGTTTATTCGGTGCAGGGCATACGGCTCGCCGACCAAAAAGGCAATAACGACATTTTCCAAACGATGCCCGTGCCGCAGAAAGGCATCGCCA
Organism: uncultured Bacteroidales bacterium; assembly: GCA_947177315.1. Taxonomy (GTDB): domain Bacteria; phylum Bacteroidota; class Bacteroidia; order Bacteroidales; family P3; genus Pullibacteroides. The sequence continues at coordinate 9,002 of CAMWTX010000022.1, forward strand.
TTGTGCGCGTAACCACCAAAGGCGGGGTAAAAGTGGTGAAAACACTGCTGTAATCCAACCCGCTTTCCAAGCGGAACAAAAAATATCCGCCGGGAACTTTTCCGGCGGATATTTTTTTGTATCTTTGATAAAACCAAGCGAGGCGGGATTGCCGATGAAACAGTTTTTTTCGTTCTTCTTTCCTCTTTTTTGCTGCATAGGAATGCTACGGGCGCAATCCTATCCCGAACCTTCCATGCGCAAAGGGTATTCGGTGCTGGCCGCAGGTCAGACCCTCAAGATTTCCGTGGTTCAGGAAGGCATCTATAAAATCACCTACGAAGACCTGGTGCGCCAAGGCCTGCTTTCCCAAGCCGTCGCTTCCCACAAGATAGCCCTTTACGGCAATACGGCGGGCATGTTGCCTTTCTTCAACGCTCCCGGCATCTACGACGACCTCAGCCCGTTGCCTGTACAGATGCAAGACGGCGGCGATGAAACCTTCGGGCCGGGCGACTACTTCCTTTTTTACGGCCAGTCGCCGCACCGTTGGTCTTACAACGAAACCGACCGGGCGTTTTCTTATACCCGCCACTATTTCTGCGATTCCTCTTTCTATTTCGTGAGCCTCAACGCCGAATTGGAACACCGCGTGGAAGCCGCTCCGTCTGAAACCGAAAACAATGGCGGGCAACTCACTTGGTTTCCCGAACACATCCGCCACGAAAACGATTTGGTGAACCTCTGCAGCGGCGGGTTGGACTGGCTGGGAGAAAGTTTTACGCTTTCCACCAACAGCCGCAGCCTGCCCCTTGCCACCCCCGATCCCGTTTCCGGACAGAAAGGCATCCTGTATGCCGCCACAGCTGCGCAAACCTCCAATGGCACAGGGTCTTTCCGCATACAACTCAATCAAACCCGACTGAGCCTCTACCATAGCCCTATGGGCAGCGATAATACCTATGATGCCGCCCAAACAAAAGACAGCGTGCAGGTAAACTCCGGCACAAGCACCGTCAACATTTCTTTTACAAAAACAGGAAACACCAACAACGGTTACTTGGATTATCTGTCGTTGGTTTATCCGCGCTATCTGCGGCTCAACGGCGCGTATCTGTTTTTCCGCCATCCGCAAGCCATCGGCAATGCCGTCCGTTTCAGCCTGGAGGCTCCTGCCGGCACACAGATCTGGGATATCACCGATGTCTATCACATCGCTTCCGTCACCACCAAAACCGAAAGCGGCAGACTGAATTTCAGCACCACGCCCGACAACAGCCTGCACGAATACGTAGCTTTCAATACCTCCCTCTGCCCCTCCCCCGCGTTCCACGGCTTAGTGCAACCACAGAACCTGCACCAGTTGAAAAACATCGACTATGTGGTCGTTACCCATCCGCTGTTTCTGGAACAGGCCCGGGAGATAGCCAGACTGCATCAGGAACGCGACGGTTACTCCACCTGCGTGGCGACTACCGGACAGGTGTATAACGAGTTTTCCTCGGGAGCCAAAGATCCCTCGGCAATACGTCTGTTTCTGCGTCATCTGGACATCCGCTCCGATACGAACCACAAACCGCGTTATCTGCTGCTTTTTGGCGATGCCTCTTACGACTACAAGAATATTTTAGGCAAGACCACCGATTTCGTGCCGACCCTGCAAACCTACGGAAGTACCGAAGGCGCAGGCGACCCCTTGGAAGATATGTTCGGCTATCTTGCGGATAACGCAGGCATCCACATCAACTCTAACTCTCTTTCTTGGACGAGAACGGGGCAGTTGCAGGTAGCCATCGGCCGTCTGCCGGTACAAACCGTAGAGAATGCCCGGAATATGGTGGAGAAAATAGACCTTTATTCTTCGCCCCATTACGTTTCAGATCCCGCTCAATCCAATCTTTCGGGCAATTTCGGCAATTGGCGCAACGAAGTGGTGTTTGTTACGGACGACAGTTTTGAATCGGACATGGAAGAAAATATTCTGCACAACGACTATATTCAGAATAATTTACCATATATTCACATTAACAAATTATATTCGGATGCCTACGAAAGGGCATCATCCTCCACCTCCGCAAGGATTCCGGCTTTGGAAAACGCCATCAAGGGGTTTGTGGAAAACGGATGTCTTTTCTTAGGCTATTTGGGGCATAGCGGCTGGGATGCGTGGTCGGACGAAAAGATACTCACCAACAATATCATCGACAACTGGAAACAAAGCTATACCTATCCCGTAATCTTTGCCAGTTCCTGCACCTTTGCCTATTTTGACCAGACCGACAAGGTTTCGGGAGCGGAGCGCGCCGTACTCAAGGCTCACGCCGGTTCCATCGCCACCATCGCCGCCTCGCGCATAGCGTCAACCGGATCTATCGAAAACATCCAAAGATTCTTTGTCGAAAAATTCATCAGCAAGACCAACGGAAAGACGAACACCATCGGAGATGCGTTCCTGTATGCCAAAAACGCCGCCTACAACCAATCTCCCCAAAAGTTCGTGCTGTTGGGCGACCCCGGACTGAAAGCGGCGCTTCCTCAACATCAAGTACAGACCCTGTATGTAAACGGAAAACCGGCGAACGATCCGGATATCGACACGCTCAAAGCCCTCGCCCCCATCTCTATCGAAGGGCGTATCGCCAGCCACGGGGGAGACCCGATGAACCATTTCAACGGCAGGCTGCTGGTAAAGGTATATGACAAGGCCATCACCAAACAGACATTGGGCGTTTATAATCCACAAGGCAAGCCCCCCGGCAACAACACTCCCGTTTCCTACACCGACCAAAGCAGCGTTATCTTTCAAGGCGAAACAGAGGTGAGAGACGGGCAGTTCAGCTTCAGTTTCATCGTGCCCAAAGATATCCAGTATAACTACGGCCACGGCCGCATCAGCTATTACGCCTATAACGACAGTACCGACGCCAACGGCAGTTTTGAGGGCATCACCGTAGGCGGCATGAATCCCGATGCGGTAATCGACACCGCCGCTCCCGTGGTGGATCTCTATATCGGCAAAAACAATTTTATGGGCGGAACCGTGGGCGAAGAACCCTCTTTGTTTGCCGAAATCAGCGATGAGTACGGCATCAACACCACAGGCGCGGGCATCGGGCACGACATGACGCTGGTAATCGACAACGACTACAAAAATGCCGTTTCCGTCAACAATTATTTCCGTTACGCCACGGGCAGCTACAAGAAAGGCACGCTCACCTATCCCCTGACTTTGGAACCGGGCAAGCACACGGCGCGTTTAAAGGTGTGGAACATCAACAATATCTCGACCACGCAAGAAATCACCTTTTACGTGAACGCTTCCGACCAGCTGAAGATTTTCGACTTCAAGGCCGTGCCCAACCCGGCCAGGGGCGAATACGTGGATTTCTATTTCAACCACAACGGCAAAAACGGCGGCATCGAACAATGCACGCTGAGCGTCTTCAATCTGCAAGGGGCGCGCGTGGCGGAGTTCCACTACAAGATGAGCGACCTTTCGGGCTACACCATGGGGCCGCTGCGCTGGAACCTCTGCGGGAACGGCAACAAACGGGTGTCGGCGGGAATGTATGTGTGCTATATCAAAGCGAAAGATGCCCAAGGGACGGTAATCCACAAGGAACTCAAACTGATTGTGGTCAACTGAGGCTATTCCTTTTTAACCGACGTTTAATCGCCTCGGTAGAGCCCTAATAAATTCGGCCTCTACGCTCGGGCTTAATTTAACGTTCCCAGCAAGGTGGCCGCCGTGCAGCCGTTTACGGAGGTCTTTACGTAATCGCCCACCTGCACCTTGAATTCTCCGCCCGGCAATACCGGATTGTCGAAAACAATCACTTTGTTCTGCGAGTTGCGGCCAAAAAAACGATGCCGGTCTTTCTTTGAAACGCCTTCCACCAGAATCTCGAACGTCTTGCCTACATCGCGGCGGTTGCTCTGGTGCGAAAGCTGCTGCTGCAGGTCTATAATCTGATTGAGGCGGCGCAGCTTCACTTCTTCGGGCACATCGTCCACGTAGTTTTTGTGCGCAAAGGTGCCGGGGCGGTCGGAATACTTGAACATAAAGGCAAAATCATAGCCCACCTCGCGCATCAGGCTCAGGGTCTGCTCGTGATCCTGTTCCGTTTCTCCGCAGAAACCGGCGATGATGTCGGTGCTGATGGCGCAATCGGGAATCCTCTCGCGCAAGGCCGCCACCCGTTCCAGATACCACTGGCGGTCGTACTTGCGCTTCATCTTGGCCAGCATGTCCGAGCTGCCCGACTGAACCGGAAGATGGATATTCTTGCAGATATTGGGATAGGCCGCCATTACTTCGATAAGGCGGTCGGAAAGGTCTTTGGGATGGGAGGTGGAGAACCGCACGCGCAAAGCGGGGTCTATTTCGGCCACGAGCCGCATCAGATGGGCAAAATCAAGCCCGTCGGCATGATAGGAATTGACGTTCTGCCCCAGCAAGGTAACCTCCTTGTAGCCCTGTTCAAAGAGTTTGCGGGCTTCTTCCACAATGGTCTGCCCGTTGCGGCTGCGCTCCTTGCCTCGGGTGTAGGGAACCACGCAATAGGCGCAAAAATTCTGGCATCCGCGCATAATCGAAATAAAGGCCGAAACACGGTTCGCGCCCAGCCGCACAGGCTCTATGTCCTGATACGTCTCGCTTTCGGAAAGCAATACATCGATGCCTTTGCCGCCGGCATCCACCTCATCCAAGAGCGCGGGCAGAGAACGGTAAGCATCGGGCCCCACCACCAGGTCTATATCCAAATCGCTTTCCAAAAGCTGTTCCTTGAGGCGTTCGGCCATGCAGCCCACCAAGCCCACCTTGAGCCCGGCGCGCTTCTTCTTAAGCGAGGAGAACTCCTTGAGACGGTTCAACACCCTTTGTTCAGCATGGTCGCGGATGGAGCAGGTGTTCACCAATATCAAATCGGCTTCCGCGCTGTTGGCCGTGGTATCGTAGCGGTCTTTCAAAAGGGAAACCAAAATCTCCGAATCGGCAAAATTCATTTGGCATCCGTAGGTCTCTATAAACAAAAGCGGCTTCATGGGTTATGATTTACGGTAATGCCGCGTGCCCGTAACGGAACACCGCCTCAGGCACGCCGGCAAAAAAAAAGCGGAGCCCGTTGCTCCGCCTCTTTTCTTACATCGCGCTGTTTTCGGCTTTCGTCTGCAACTGCTGGATGTAAATGGCCTTTAGTTTGCGTTCCCGAGCGACAACCGAGGGCTTTGTTAACTTCTGACGGTTTCTCAATTACCTTACAACACCCGTTTTTTCAAACTTTCTTTTGAGTTTCTTAAGCAAG
>CAMWTX010000023.1 GCA_947177315.1 uncultured Bacteroidales bacterium
ATTCTACCGCTAAAAAACGGTGTAAAATTACATCTTTTTTTCAATAGGCGACACAAAAATTTTCTTGCGCACCGATGCCGGAACGGGCAGGTCGGACACCACTTTTTCCCCACAGAGCTCCCGTATCACCACCGAAGCGCAGAGGCATCCCACAATGGAGGGCATATAGGATACCGTGCCCACCGTGGATTTCTTGTTGGGTTCGCCTTCGGTTTCCCTTACCGCGTGCGCCGGCACGGGTTCGGGCGAAAACACGGCCTGGATTCCCGTATAGACGCCCAATTTATGCAGCCTTTTGCGCAAAACATCGGCCAAAGGGCATTGGTAGGTTTGCGATATATCGCAGATTTTCAACTGCATCGGATCAAGCTTGCCTCCCGAGCCCATCGCGCTCACCACTGGCAGGCGGCGGTTCACGCAATGATAGAGAAGATATATCTTGGGAGAAAGCGTGTCGATGGCATCCACCACATAATCGAAGGGCTTGCTTTCGAGAATCTCGATCATGCGCCCGTCCTTGACGTATTCGGAAATGGCCTCGAGTTCCAGGCCGGGGTTGATGCCACGCAGGCGTTCGGCCATCACTTCGGCTTTGAGCCTGCCCAAATCGGGCACCAATGCCGGCAGCTGGCGGTTGAGATTGGTGGCGTGAAGCCGGTCGCCATCTACCATCGTGAGCTTGCCCACTCCGGCGCGCACGATCATTTCCGCCGCATACGCGCCCACGCCGCCCAAGCCCACCACCAAGACCGAAGAGGCTGCAAGCCGGTCAACCGCCGCGTCGCCTAACAGAAGGCGTGTGCGTTCCTGCCATATCGCGGTATTCTCAGTCATGGATTCCCAGCTTGTCGAAGAGTTCCTTGTCTTCCATTACCTTGAGCGCCCGTTGAAAGGCCTCATCCACCTCTTTGGTTACCTGATAGTAGTATTTGGTGCCGTAGAGGTTGCTGGCGAACAAAGCCTTGAGCTGGGAGCGCAGGAAGCGGTCGGAAGAGGCGGCATAGGCGCGCTGGTTCTCGTCTTCCTTAGCCGCTTTCTGCGTAAGGTATTCTTTCATCCTGGCCTCGTTCCAAAGCACTCTTTCCATGTATTCCTCATAGGTCTTCGACTTGGACAGCAGGGTGTCGGACTGCATTTCCCTGAGCATTTCCTGCATGAACTTCTGCGCCTGAGCAGCCTTGAAATTGGTGTGGGGAACGCCTTTTTCCTCGGCGTAGGCATAGAACTTTTCCATAAAGGCGTCGTCCGGCTCAAAGCCTCGGTTGAAGGCCTTGAAATCGGGATATTTCTTCAAGTAGGATTCCCTTTCGGTATCCAGAATGCCCAGCACGAATTTGTTGAGCAGGTTCTTGCTCCGAAGGGCGATGTAGTAGTCGCTGGCACGCTGGGTATCGGCCGGCACGAACACATCGGGCATGATGCCGCCTCCGCCATACACCACGCGCTTGCCTGCCGTGTAGTAACGCAACGAATCGGGCATGCGTATCGAGTCGGGATGCACCATCTCGCCGTGGAGGTAGCGGTTCATGATGTCTTTGTAGTAGGCTTCCATGCCGTCTTTGTAGGGCTTTTGGATGCACCGCCCCGAGGGGGTGTAGTAACGGGCTATCGTAAGCCGCACGTTGGAACGGTCGGGCAGGTTGAACGGACGTTGCACGAGACCTTTGCCGAAAGAGCGCCGGCCTACGAGTATCGCCCTATCCCAATCCTGCAGGGTTCCCGAAAGGATTTCGCTGGCCGATGCCGAATTTTCGTCTATCATCACCACCATGCGTCCCTGCGTAAAGAGCCCTTTGCCGGTGGTGCGGAATTCTTCGCGTTCCTGCGCCTTGCCCTGCATATACACTACCAATTTGTCTTTGGGCAGGAACTGGTCGGCGAGCGACACGGCAATGTCCAGATATCCGCCCGTATTGCCGCGCAGGTCAAGTATGAGGTTCTTCATGCCCTGCTTCTTGAGGTCGGTAAGGGCGGCGGCCACTTCTTCGGCACTGGTGCGCGAAAAGCGGTCGAGCTGTATGTAACCGGTCCGCTTATCCACCATAAAGTAGGTATCCACGCTGTGAAGCGGTATCTTGTCGCGGATAATCTCAAATCGGATGATTTCGTCTTTTCCCTTGCGTTTGATGCCTACTTCCACCTTGGTGCCTTTCTTTCCGCGCAAATGGGTGAACACGAACTGGGTGGTGGCGTTCTTGCCGGTGGCTTGCAGGGTGTCGATGGTAACGATGCGGTCGCCGGGCTGCAGGCCTACCTTTTCGGAGGGGCCGCCCGAAATCACGTCCACAATGACCACGCTGTCTTCGTAAATCTGAAACGAAACGCCGATGCCGTCGAAATTGCCCACCAGGGGTTCGTTGGTGCGTTCGAGGTCTTTGGCGGGAATATAGGCCGAATGGGGATCGAGCTGTTCAAGGATTTGGGTGATGCCTTTTTCTACGATGGGCGACAAGTCCACGTCTTCCACATAGGCGTAGCGTATCATCTGCAGGAGCGTTCCCATCTTGTTTTCCACCAGGTCCACGTGGTTGCGGGGGAACTCGGCCGGTTCCTGATTCTTCTTGCCTTGCCGCGTGTTCTGCGCCCACAAGGTGCCGCACAGCAACAACAGAAGTGTTAAGGTATGGAGTGTTTTTTTCATATTCTGCGAAGATAAAGAATTTGAGGGGATGGGCAAAGGGAATATCGAAGAATACTTATTTGAAGTCCAATAAGCGAAATTTCCCTCAATGAGGGACGTTTTTATATTATATTATCCCTTAATGAGGGACATTTTTATTTGATTTTATCCCTCAATGAGGGATTTTTTAGTATCTTTGTAGCAAACAAAGACACTATGAATCTTGATTCACTTTACGAGTATTCGACAGGTTTTCTGCGCAGAACGCCCGTTTCATTCAAACGGTACATGTTTAACCGCATTGATTGGAACAACCGGCTTATCGGCATCACAGGCCCTCGCGGAATAGGAAAATCGACTATGATACTCCAACGCATTCTGCAACAAAAAGCCCCCCAAGCGCTATATGTATCCGCCGACCACACTTTTTTCTCGAACCACAGCCTTATTGAACTGACCGACAGCTTCGTGAAAGAGGGAGGCACGCATCTTTATATCGACGAAATCCACAAATACAAAGGCTGGTCGCGGGAGCTCAAACAGATTTATGATGTTCATGCCGATCTTACCCTTGTCTTTACCGGCTCGTCGGTGCTGGATATTCTGGAAGGCGAAGCCGATTTAAGCAGACGGGCTCTGATGTATTCCATGCAAGGTTTGTCTTTTCGGGAATATCTGGAGCTTTTTCATAATGTAAAGACGGAAGCATACCCGCTGAAAGACATTCTTGAGCACAAAGCTGTCGTTCCCGAAATTCAACACCCTCTGCCCATCTTCCGTGAATACCTGAAACAAGGCTATTATCCATTCTCGCGCGAAAGCGGCTTTACATTGCGTATGGAACAAGTCATTGCCCAAACCGTGGAATCGGATATTCCCCAATATGCCGACATGAAAGCTTCCACGGCGCGGAAACTCAAGAAAATGCTTGCCGTCCTTTCTCAGCTCACCCCCTTCAAGCCCAGCATGGAGAACCTGGCCACAAGGATTGGGGTAAGCAAAAACAATGTATCGGACTATCTGATTTTCTTGGAGAGGGCCGGCATGATTGGCCAGTTGAGGGATGAAGCCAATGGTTTAAGCGGATTGGGAAAAGTGGAGAAGGTCTATATCGACAATCCGAATCTGATGACCGTGTTGGCGGAGGGGAATCCGGATGTAGGGAACCTCCGCGAAACGTTTTTCTACAATCAGTTGCGGGTAAATAACCGTATTTTTTCTTCCAAAGTGTCTGATTTTTTGGTGGGTGATTATACGTTTGAAATCGGAGGCCGCAGCAAAGGCAAAAAACAAATCGAAAACGCGTTGCACGGCATTGTGGTAAAAGACGACATTGAAACGGGACACGGCAACACCGTGCCTTTGTGGCAGTTCGGGCTGAACTACTGATTTTTTTATACCTTTAACTTCGTTGAAGATACTCCGTCTCGGCAGAACCCAAACGGGTTTGTTTTCTGCTCTCGACTTTTTCGTATCTTTAACTTCGTTGAAGATACTCCGTCTCGGCAGAAGCCAAGCAGGCTTGGCTTCTTGTCAGTGGGGCGGCGTCATAGTCCAAGTGAGCTTGGCCTCTGCCGCCACCCTCACTGACAGAAACCAAATGGGTTTGTTTTCTGCTCTCGACTTTTTCGTATCTTTGCAACTTATGCTGTTTCGAATCAAGAAATCCTGATTTTTCAAGACGGTGCCCTGTCTTTGGGCGGCGTTTTGCCTGTTTGTGCCTGTAGCCAAAGGGCAGACGCCTGTTGAGCAAGGAGACGCCCCCTGCGCCAAGGCGCAAGCCATTACCCGCGAAGACAGTTTGGCAAACGTTCTTTTGGAGGAGTTCTTTCTTTCTAAGGAACTCTTGTTTTTCAACAAGAACTACAAGAAAAACACCGATACCGCGCAGATACAGGAACGCCCCGAACTTACGGGCGATATTCCCTACTTCAACGACCCCGATTCGGTCTATCGGGCACGTCTGGACGGGCTGAGCGAACATTTTGTGGTGAAACTCCCCTACAATCAGAAGATAAAGAACTATATAGACGTTTACGTAAACAAACGCCGCCAACAGATAAACGTTATGTTGGCGCTCTCGCAATATTACTTCCCTATCTTTGAACAGGCCATGGAACGCAACGGTGTTCCGCAGGAACTCAAATACCTGGCCATCATCGAATCGGCGCTCAATCCCAGAGCCGTATCGCGCGTGGGGGCTTCCGGCAGCTGGCAGTTCATGTACCAGACCGGCCGTATGTACAACCTCAAGATAGACCAGAACGTGGATGAACGCTTTGACCCCGCAAAGGCCAGCGACGCGGCGGCACGCTATCTGAAAGACCTCTACGACAATTTCGGCGACTGGATTCTGGCGATTGCCGCCTACAACTGCGGCCCGGGCAATGTAAACCGCGCCATCCGCCGCGCCCAGGGCAAAACCGATTTCTGGCAGATTTATCCTTTCCTGCCGCGCGAGACAAGAGGCTATGTACCCGCTTTTATCGGGGCAACCTATATCATGAATTATTATCGGGAATACGGTTTCGAAGCCCCCTCTTCCGCTCCCCTGCTCACCGATACACTTATGGTTGACAAGGATTTGAACCTGGGCGTGGTGGCGGAAAAACTGAACATTCCCCTGCAGGTGTTGCGCGACCTCAACCCCCAGTACCGGCGCGACGTGATTCCGGGCAACACCGATTACTACAGCATCCGTCTTCCGGTAAATTTCACGATTAAGTTCATGGAAAACGAAGAAGACATCTATGCCGACACGAACAACCGCATCCCCCCTACCCCCGTTCGTTTTCCGTATCGTGTGCAACGCGGCCAGACCCTGTCGAACATCGCCTCCAAATTCCATGTACGGGTTTCGGATCTGATGAAATGGAACAACCTGCGTTCCTCCACCATCTATCCCAACCAGATACTGTATATCTACACCGACAACCGCCCCGTTCAAGGCGGTTCGAGCCTGCAATTCCCTGCCGACCACGTAACGGGCAACACCGACAAAGGCAAGGTAAGCATGACCGTTACCAAGCCCCGAGACGACAAACCCGCCGTCAAGAGCCCCTCGCAGATGCAGGAGACACGTACCTACACGCATACCGTGCGCAAAGGGGAAACGCTGTATTCCATTTCGCGCCGCTACCAGGGTTCATCGGTAAACGCCATTATCCGCGACAACAAACTCAACAAGAAAGGCATCATTTATCCCGGGCAGACGCTTCGAATCGTCACCACGCAACATTAGGGCATGAAACCTATCAAGACATTCCTATTTTTGGCTTGCACCCTGATTATCGTGGCGGCGGTCTATCTGGGCGTATATAAGCCCAAACTGCATACGGAATCCAAGCCTGTTCCGGACCCGGCGCAAACCGAAAGAATCATCGTTGCCAGGCAACAGGCGGAAAAAGAAAAAGAGGAGAAAGAAGCCCAAGCCGTAACTTCCCTGATACAACGTTGGCAAGAAGACAGCATGATGCTTTTCTACAAACGGCTCTACCGTTTGGATGCCGACATCTTTGAAGATGCCGAACTGCAGGAGGTGCCTGTTTTTCCGTTTGAATACGACAGCACCGGCGCCGGAAAATATCTCCTGCAGGATTTCTTTGCCAAACTGCTTGCCCTGAGCAATCCGCTCCATGCCGAACAGATAGCCGACTGGTACGAGAAACCCGATTTCTGGAACGAAGACCTGGCGGCAAAGCGCACGGGCTTTGTGCGTGTGCTGCATTATGGCGGAAGCCTGATTGAGAACGACTATGTGAGCGGCACCTTGCGGCGTTTGATGCAGGAAGATTTCGGCGGCGCGGGCGTGGGGCTGTTGCCGCTTTTTCAGACCAACGCCAACTTTATCTCGGTTAAGAAGAGCGGCAAATGGCATATTTCCCAGCCGAACAAGAAAATGCCGCGCGGCAATTTCGGCATTTACGCGGCCTCCCTGACGCCCCCGCCTGTCAATGCCTTGGGGCAGCGGACCAAAGACAAGGGATTTATCCATATCGACATTCCCGAAAAACTCCGGCAACGGACTTTGTTTCTGGAGGGCGTCTTTCATGATGAAATTTCGGAAAAACAGCTTCAGGTAACGGCAGGCAAGCAGAAAGTTGCCGCACAGGTTGTGGAAGTGCCCGGACAGCAACACCGCACCTACACCCTGCCCGCCGGTACCCAGGAAGCGGAACTGTCGCTCACCCTCTCCAAGAACGCCTGTCTTTACGCCCTGGCCCTCAACGACACAACCGGTATCTGTGTAGATAATATGTCGGTAAAAGGCTATGACGGCGCCGTTTTTTCGCCCAACAACCGCCGTTTCCTCATCAACCAGCTTACCTTGCTCAACACCGGTCTGGTGCTGTACCAGTTCGACGGCAGTCCGTTGATAAAGAACAAAGACTACGGAAACTACCGCATCTTGCTGATGAAGGAACTGGCCTACCTGCGCATGCTCATGCCCCAAACGCCGGTTATCGTGATCGGCACGGCTTCTTCGGGCGACGTGAACTTGATTTTGGACATCCAGAGGGAATGCGCCTTTGCCAGCGGATGCGTGTTCTGGAATCTTGACCAGGCCTTGGGCGGAAACAATGCCCTGGCTCGCTGGGCGGAAGCGCAACCGGCCTTGGTTTCGCGCAACCTGAGCCATTTCACGCCCCGGGGCGCGGATTGGGTAGGCAAGCTCTTTTACCGTTCTTTCCTGCACGAATACCGCCGCTTTCTGTTGCAGGAACGAAAACGCACCATATTGCAACGCGCCCGCCAACTGATGCCGGCAACCCAAAACCGTTTATCATGAACATCCTGGATTTACTGTCGGATTTCTTCTCGTTTTCGCCACAAAACGGTTTTCTGTTTACCGGAATCTCCTTCTGGATTTTCTTCTGCATCGTTTTGGGCGGATTGTCGCTCTGCTATAAGAACCGCCGGGCAAGAAACACCTTTCTTTTTCTGTGCAGCCTTTTCTTCTGCTACAAAACAGGCGGGTTTTTCGTGTTTGTGCTCCTGCTGTCGGTGTTCCTCAACCACGGCATCGGAAAAATCATCGGAAAAAGTTCCGACAAAGGAAGCCGCAACTGGCTCTTTATCGGGGTTCTGCTGAACCTCGGCATCCTCGTTCTGTTCAAATACAACGTGTTCTTTACCCAGTTGTGGAACGCCTTATGGGGCAGCGGTCTGCCGGCCATCGACTACCTTTCCGACGGTTTTTCGTTGGCGGAAACGGCCTCCGGACGGATTCTCCCTGCCGCCATCGAACGCCTGATGCCTCCGGTGGGGCTGTCTTTCGTTACGCTCCACGCCATCGGGTATCTGGCAGATCTCAAACGCGGGCATACCCTGCCTTTTGCCAGCGTGGGGGATTTCGGGTTTTACCTGCTGTTCTTTCCAAGAATGTTTGCCGGCCCTATCGTGCGCACCGAAGAATTCATGGGGCAGATGCAAGGCCATTATATGCTTACGCGGCAGGAATTTTCGAGCGCGTTGAGCCTTATCCTGCTCGGTTTGGTAAAAGCGGCACTGGTGGCTGGCTTTGTGGATGCGCACATCGTTTCTCCCGTTTTCGACAATCCCGATTTGTTTTCGGGCATCGAGAAGTGGATGGCTCTTTATGGCTTTTCCATTTGGATCTACTGCGCTTTTTCGGGATACACCGATATGGCGGCGGGAATTTCCGCCTTATTGGGATTCCCTCTGCCCGACAATTTCCGTTCTCCCTATAAGGCATCGAGCCTCACCGACTTTTGGCGGCGGTGGCACATCACCCTGCACGCTTGGTTCAAAAACTACGTTTATATTCCCCTGGGAGGCAACCGCCACGGTCTATTTCGCATGATGCTCGCCCTGTCGGTTACGATGCTCGTTGCCGGGCTTTGGTACGGCGCAGGCCTGGGCTTCCTGCTTTGGGCGGCCTTGCATACGGTGGTGCTCGCTTTGGAAAAGCTCTGCCATTGGGATGTCAAGGTGGAACAGAGCCGCGTGGGGCGCCTATGCGGTTGGTTCTTCACCTTCAACCTTATCAGTTTTGCTTGGATTTTCTTCCGTTCGGGAACGCTGCAATCGGCGGCGGATTTCTTTTTCGGACTGTTCGATCCCGCGGGCTGGGGGCGCATCTCGGTGCTCAACTATGCTTACGGCATGGCCTTTTTAGTAATGCTGGCGGCTTTCTTAGTGTTGATCTTTGTACGCGAAAGGCGCAAGCAATCCTGGCTCCGTGCGTTTGAACGCCTGCCGCTTATCCTTAAATTCATCTTGACCGCCCTTATCGCGGTCTTGCTGACACTGCTTGGAGCCTAACGCAGAATCACAACGCTTCCCGACTGCACTTTCTTGAACGTCCTGCCGTTGGCGCGCGCCTTGAACTCCGCCATATAGAAATATGCTCCGTCGGGGCAGGCCTTGCCTTTGTTGTACATCTGCCCGTTCCACTCGAAATCCGGCCTCGTGGCCTTGAACACTTCCACGCCCCAACGGTTCACTATCGTGATGTAGAATTCGGAAATATCCCGATATCGGCGCGGACGGAGAACCTCGTTGACCCCGTCTCCGTTGGGAGTAAAGACATTCGGCAGGTCGAACACGAAACAATCCCAGTTTTCGGTGCATACCTCCTGGCTCGGCTCGCTGTACAGGCCGGCATCCGACACGCTTACCACCCGATAACACGAAAAAAGCGAACCGGGTTCATTGTCGGTATATCCGTTTTCCGGCACGGTGGCAATCAGTTCCCAGTCCCTTTGGTCGGGTTCACGCCGATACACTTCGAAATAGTCGGCAGACAGGCGGCAGTCTTCCAGATAGTCGTTATCGGATTCTTCGGGAGCGAAAGGATTGTAGGCACTGTCGAAACTCCACACCAGCCTGTTGAAGAACGGGTCGCAATTAGACTGCACCAGAAAAGCGTATGGCCGGCAAGGCTCGCCGGGGCGGGAAAGTTCGGTAACGGTATTGGAAAGATTGTGCGTGTAACCGCTCAAACGGCGGCTTCCGTAAGTGGCGATGGCATCCACACGGTAGGTGTATTCCCTTTCGGCTTCCAGATGGCGGTCGGAATAAGCGTTTTCCTTGGTGCTGCCTATCAAAACGAAATCCTGCAAGGTATCGTTGTAGCGATAGATGTCGTAGCGTTCCACACGCCAGGGAACATTGCAAATCCATTGCAGTTCCACGCGGCGCGGCTTGCCCACCGAAGTGAGATAGACCGACGAGGCCTGAGGGGAAGCGTACTTTCCCGTTTCCACCCGGTAGAAATAGCGTATCTGTTCGGTATTCCGCCCCGAATCGACATACCGCACGCAGGAATCAAACGGAAACTCGCCTATGAACAGCAGGCTGTCGGGAACGTTCCCGCCATACAGACGATAATGCGATTCCAAACTATCGAAGTCTTTGGGGCGAACCCAAGACACCTGCAACGCCCCCTCGATACGGTCGGTATTCAGAACGCTTACCTGCGTGAGAAGCGGAGAGACATTGGGTATCTCCACGCAAACCGGTTCCGACTCGCGGCTGCGGTCGCCGTCGGGAAAAACCGCCACTATCTTGTAGCAGTATTCCATGCCTTCCTGCACCTGATAATCGGTATAGGCGGTATCCGTTGCCGAAAAAGTGCCTATCAATGTATATGCCGAATCGTAGATGCCTGTAAAGCAGGTGTCGGGAACGGCTTCGTCGCGCCAAAAATCGCGGCGGTACAGTTCGTATCCCGAAGCATGGGGCGAAAGGCTCCTGTTCCAACACAATTCCACCCGGTCGAGGCTCGCCCTGGCATCGGCAAAACGCACCGGGGGGGCCACCACCCTGACCGAAACCGTGCGGATATCGCTCAAGTTGGGATCGCCGTCATCTTGCGCCCGCAGGTAGAGCATATAGGGCTGCTTGCGGGATTGGTCGAGGCTCGTGACCCAATAAAAATCATAGACCGCCGAATCGATGCCGTTATAAATCTCGTTCAGTCCCGCCCGTTTTCCTCCCGACAGTATCTCGCCGAAAGCCGAGAGCCGAAGGCGGTTCCCGTCCTGGTCGCGCACACTCACGGGCAGATGCAGGTCGGTTCCGGCCATCACGCAATAAGTTTCCTCCGCTTCGATATAGGGAGGATTGTTGTCGCAGGTGCGCACCAGAATCTGCATATCGCGCGTAACATGCCCCAATTTGATGCCGTTGCGCCATTCCTCCATCAGAATGGCCACATTGTATTCGCCCTGCGCCATCGGGCTCTGCCATACCAGCGTTCCCACCTGGGGATGGATATAGAAAGTGTCGTTCGCCACCGGATAGGAATAGCCCGGCACATCCTCGCCGTTCATGGTGCGGCAGGGAATGAGGCGGTAGGAAATGCTGTCACCGTCGGGGTCGTAAGCCCCCGGATTGTGCGTGAAACGCTTGCCCAGGCAGGCGTTGTCATCCACCGGCCGGTGCGTGGTGACCGGCGTGCTGTTGCCGCTGCCCAGCCAAGGGCTGATGCTGATGGAAGTGGAGACGTACATATAGGTGAGCACGCTGTTGGGAACGTTGATCACGCCCGAATTGCGGTTGGGGTCTTCCATGTAGAGCGTATAGATTCCGGGGCCCGAATAGGTGTGCTCCGCCTCATAACGGTTCATTTGGGTCTCGTTGCCCAGAAACTGGCTGCTTGTGCGCGAAACCACCTCGATGGAACCGTCGCCCCAGGCCAGCTCTATTTCCGGACGGTCCACGGGACTGCCGGTAAAGGTATAGGTAAGCAATACGGCGCGGTATGTGTATCCCGAAACATGCCTTACCGTAAGTTCGGCGGCTTTCTGGTGCGTGGCCAGGCCGAACAGGGGCAGACACGAAAGGAATAAGACAAAGAAAAGCCTATCGGATGCTCGACGCTTCATAGGTGCTAAGTTACGCAATATTGCTCTTTTGCCTAAATTTGCAATATAAAAAAGATTTAATACCGACAGAATGAGCAAACTCTCCGGACTCAATATCTTTAAGCACTGGCCGCCTTTCGTACGCGCTTACCGTCAGAACGCCGCGGGCATGGATATCACGCCGGCGCAGAAAAACTACCTGAAATGGGGCACGATCATACCGGTCGCCATCCTCACCGTTGTCTGGATTATCTTGAGCCTTCCCTATTTCCGGCATCAGGCGGAAATTAACTTCTTTGCCTATACCGGCGATTTTGCCCGACCTTTCTTCGACAACACGAACGGACTTCATATCAGCGAATTCCTGTGGCGGTTCGTGGCGCAGTTCTATCTCAACACGCCTTTGACCGTGCTGGCGGTGGCCTTTATGGTGACGGGCTTCTGCATTACCTCCTGGAAGACCGCCGGACCCTACACGCCTTTCCTGCTGCCGCTCTTTTTCCTGATGTTTCCCTCCTCCGACCCGACCCATGCCAGTATTGCCGTGAGCCTTTGGCTGGTGATGTTCTTTCTGGGGCTTTATTTCGTTATTTTCAGAATGGCGGCCAAGCACCACGGCGCGTGGGGGCCGCTGATTGCAATGCATCTCTTTTTCGCCGTACTGTCGGTGGCGCTTTATTACCTTACCGGACACTGGGCGTTGATGTTCTCGATTGCCGTTGTGTGCGCCAACCTCATAGGCGTTCCCATGGCGCTCTCGGCCAAAGAAAAACGTTTGCTGAAGATACGTCTGTGGGATTTGGGCATCTCGGTGGCCATTGCCCTCTGTTCCGGCCTGTTTTTTTGGAAAGCCTCGTCTTATCCGGGTTTCAGCGCGCCCTGGTATGTGTGGGTGGCCTTGATTGTCTTTGCGCTGGCCTGTCTGCCCGGCATCGTGCTGCAAGCCTACAACAACCAAAAGACTTTTCTTTACGAGACCGCGCGCATGCAAGGCAAGATTCAGGACGGAAAGCCGGCTTTAGCCGTGCCCTATCATATTCTGCTTACGCTGATCGCCATAGGCGTTGCCTGCGTGCTGGTATTTGTCTGCGCGCATAACCCTTTGATGCAGACCGCCACCAAAGCGGAGAATGCCGTAACCGAGGGCGACTACGCAAAAAGCCTGCAGCTGTGCGACCGCTATTTCCAAAAATTCGGGGTTCTCAAGAAACATCCTTCCGAAAAGGTGATGGAAGGCCGTTACCGCTTGGCTTCCTACCTGCGGTTGAGCCTCCTGATGGAGGGAGAACTCAACAACCGTTTTCTCGATTATTCGAACCTGCATGAAATGGGGCTGATGTATCCCGCACCTCTGCCGTTCATCGGCGGTTACGATTATTCCTACATTCAGGTTTACGACCAGTTGGGGCTTTTTGCGCCCGCCGTGCCGCAAATCCGTTCGAATATGGAACTCTTCGGCATCCAGAACCGTTTTATCGAACCCTTGATCCGCGCCCAGATAGGCACGGGGCAGGTACGCCTGATGCAGACCACCTTCTACTATGCCAAGAAATCGCTCTACACACGCCCGTTTTATCTCGCCGCCCGCGATACCGTCAAGGCGATGCTTGCCCGGGGCATCGACGGCAGCCGCCCTGTTTCCTTGCAGGATTCCAGTCTGCATCAAGGGGGTTTCTTCATTGACCAATGGG